>NZ_JADEWU010000013.1:0-96059 GCF_015207485.1 Planktothrix mougeotii LEGE 06226 | reverse complement strand
TATTGCTAACTCATTTCCAACCGCAATTTTCTCTAAACTCTGGGCAACCCACCAGCGAGTATCTTCATGATCAGTAGTTTCTAAAACCTGAATTAACGCCTGTATTGCTAACTCATTTCCAACCGCAATTTCCTTTAAAATCCCGGCAACCAACCAGCGAATATCTTCATGATCAGTAGTTTCTAAAACCTGAATTAACGCCTGTATTGCTAACTCATTTCCAACCGCAATTTTCTCTAACATCTCGAAAACCAACCAGCGAGTATTTTTATTATCAGTAGTTTCTAAAACCTGAATTAACGCCTGTATTGCTAACTCATTTCCAACCGCAATTTCCTTTAAAATCTCGGCAACACACCTGCCAGTATCTTCATTCTCAGTAGTTTCTAAAATCCGAATTAACGCCTGTATTGCTAATTCATTTCCAACAGCAATTTTCTCTAACATCTCGGCAACTTCACTACGAGTATACTTCTCCTCAGTCGTTTCTAAGACGTGAATTAAATTAGCAATTGCTTTTTCTCTTATTGTCTCTGGTAATATTGTTCTTGCACCTTCTTGAATGGGAGCCATAAAAGTTATCCATTTTTGCTTCTCAATATCAAAATAACCAAAACACCATGTTACTATTTGTTTTACAATTTCATCAGATAAACTACATTCTTTAAACTCATTAATTCCCGCAGCAGCCAAAAAATAGGCACGCGCCCCATAAAAAAATCCACATCCATCATCAAAACTAACTAACTTCCGAATAAACGCCTCTTTCTCCCCTTTTTCTATCTCCCTATTATCCCGTCCCAACCATAATAAAATCATCTGTTTCCATTGGGGTTGAAAAATGCGATACTCTTTTCCCTCCACCGGACGATTCACATGATTTCGAGGTAAAAAATAATCCCAATCATTAATTGCTAAAGCAGCAAAATATTCCTGAAACGTGGGATGGAAAAAGGCATAAACCGCTTGGTCTGAATCCTTTTCCTCAACCGATGCTAACCCCACCCGATTTAACCATCCTAATTTTAATGCCCAATCAAATAGAGAATTTTCCTGTTGCGGTTTCCCTAAATACTGTTCAACAAATTTTTCCTCTAAACGAAACCGAAATTGTTCACGGTTTATCGCATTTTTCGCTAATTCTCCTAACTGTTGATGGAGACATTCTTGCACCTCTAATGGAATTTGAAACGGTTTCTGTTCATCCTTCCATTGATAATGACCCGTTACCAACCGTTGATAAAGTCCCGCTTGGGTTTCCGGTAATTTTTGCCCCCGTTTCCAAGTCCGACATAATAACGCTAACCGCAGGGGATTTTTAATTAAATCATTAATGCGGGTTTGGTTCGGTTCCTTTAACTGTTTTAATAACTCCTGACTCTGGGTTGCATCGTTAAACCATTGTTCAATAAAATCCTGAATCTGTTGGGAATTAAAATCTAAGTTGCGATAAACATCAAAATCCCTTAATGCGTTTTTCTCCCCCTCCCACACATTCAACCGACAGGTTAACACCACCCGTAACCCCTGCGTCCATCCTTCCGCCAACTGTTGATTAATACTCGCCAAAGGTGACGTTATCCCCATTTCATCAACGGCGTCGAGGAGTAAGTAAACCGGAGTTACCCCCCCTAACCCCCCCTTATTAAGGGGGGGGAACTGGATTTTCTTCTGGGTTAGGACAGGAAAAAGAAGAGTTTTTATCTTCTTGATTTAGAGAAGAATTAGAATTAGAAATTCCCCTTGGGTTCTTAACAGAAAAACCGTCAGAACTTAGCCCCCCCTTAGCAAGGGGGGGTTGGGGGGGTCTAATCAACCTCTCAAACCCAGCAACCCATTCCGCCGCAACTTCCGTTAAACTTCCGGTTGCATCCCGTAACCAATTTTGAGTTAAATAATCTCGTATTGGTTTATTAACATCCGCCAACCGAATTAAAATCGGATACCCTAAATTTTCCTGTAAAATCCATCGGGCAATTTGATATAATAACGTTGTTTTTCCCGCCCCAGGTTCCCCAATTACTGCCAAACGTTGACCTTTGGTGTTACTGTTTCCTCGTCGTAAAACGTCCTCAAAAAATTGATTCGGTTCGCTGTAGGTTTTGGTAATTTCCGTTTCAGCTAATTGATAAAATTGTGACCCGTCCTGTGGGTTAACTTCCTGTTTTTGTCGTTTTTGTTGTTCCCGTTTCGGTTCCACTAACCCCAAAGGAACATAAAAATTAATTCCCGTTAACGGGTTATTCTTGAAAAAGCGTTCTTCGTAGGCGTCGAGGCGAGATTGACAGATTTGATGCCAGTCAATGTCACTAGGAATCAACTTTGCCCTGTTCCCATCAGGCGAAAGCAGTCAGTTAAAGGTTGTATCTTTAAAGGTATTTCCTTCAAATACATTTTTAATGGAATCCGCTATTTTATCATTATTAATAACAGCAGGATTAGAGTTGAGATGAGTCACCGATTCTTGAATATAAGGAGCAAGTTTAGGTTCTTGTTGCCCAAGTTGGGCTAAAATTTCCAGCTTTTGGCGTAATTTAGGATCATTTTGGGCTGCGGATTGAAGGGCTGCAATTGCTTCACTATAATTTAAAGGCTGATTGGGTGCCTGTTCAATTGCCGTGATTAGATCGGGACGGTTTGGCTTAAGCTCTATTAATGCTTGTTTCGATGCTTCAAACAAGTTTTCACCAATTTTTTCGCCTGTTTTTTCTAAGGCTTTTGTTCCGAGTACCGTTCCCAATGCTACCGCAGCCGTAATGAAAGGTTCCATAACTTTAAAATTATAGAAATATCTGTTAATCTTGATTGTAGGCGATAATTAAGTATTCGTCAAGTTATTTTTGGTGTGCGATCGCTAATTGATTAATAAAAATAATAAGTTAAAAAACTATATAAGGGCGAGACGAGCCTCGCCCCTACAGGGATATGGCTTAATCATTAACAATCTTACTCTGATAATTCTGTATCGGGTAATTGTTCTAATTCTTCCGTAATTAACGTTTGCAAATCTTCGCCACAATGGGTTTGTAGATGAATCATAGATGCTAATAGTTCTGCTAAACTATTCCCTTTTTCACTATCGCTTAATTGGTTTCCATCCCGAATTTTATCTAAAAGTTGAAGAACGATTTGGCATTCTTCTCCGAGTTCGGTTAACAAGATTTTTAAGGTTGAATTTTTTATAAAAGATGTGCGATCGCTAATTTGCATTATAACCTCCTAAGTCGTTTTAGTGCTTGTTGAACTCCTTTCTCAAAAGCGCGGATTTCTGTTTGCCAATGTTTAATCAATCCCTGATCAGGATAATCTTTTTCTAACTCCTTGTTAATTTTATCTTCATGTTCAGCAATTCTCTTTTCTAAACTGCGAATTGCTTTTTTATGGTTTTGATTCCCCATTTTTGAATTGATTATTTTTACTATTGTAGCACAGATTAATCACCTAACTGAGTTTACTTATTAAAAAATAGCAAACCGTTGATCAGGATCATGGGATCTTATGGTTTTTATTAATTGCTGTGTTTGTATTTATTATTGTGGTGGCTAGGGGGTAATGTCCTCAATTATTAGTTATCAAGATAGAAAACTCTGTCAAAGGGAGGTTATTAACTGCGGGATTGAATGAATAAAATAGAGACTCTACGGATGTTGATCACCCTGATAGGAACTTGAGTATGACTGCTAATCACGTTTTAGAAATTGAAGATCTCGGTCAAAGTATTTGGATGGATAATTTAAACCGAGATTTAATAGAATCTGGTGAATTAAAACAGATGATTGAAGAAAAAGGCATTCAAGGCTTAACTTCAAACCCGGCTATTTTTGAAAAAGCCATTAAAGGTAATGCGATTTATGACGCGGATATCGAAAAAGGGATTAAAGCGGGAAAATCAGTGTTAGAAATTTATGAATCCTTGATTTTTGATGATATTCGTAAAGCCTGTGATATTTTTAAACCTGTGTATGAACAAAGTCAAGGATTAGATGGGTTTATTAGTATTGAAGTTCCCCCTAATATTGCTTTGGATACCGAAAAAACGATTATCGAAGCCCGACGTTATGCTAAAACGATAGAACGGGAAAATTTAATGATTAAAATTCCGGGGACAGCAGAAGGGCTACCTGCGGTTAAACAGGTGATTAGTGAGGGAATTAATGTCAATGTAACCTTATTGTTTTCCGTTGATAGTTATATCAATGCGGCTTGGGCTTATATTGAAGGATTAGAAGCGCGGGTTGCCCAAGGTCAAGATATCAGTAAAATTGCCTCCGTTGCCAGTTTCTTTTTAAGTCGGATTGATAGTAAAATTGATGAGATGCTTGAGGCTAAACTCAGAAATATTAACGATATCAATGTTAAGGCTAAATTAGAAGCGGTTAAAGGAAAAGTTGCGATCGCTAATGCTAAAATAGCGTATCAAGAATATCTTAAAATCATTAAAACCGATCGCTGGCAAGCCTTAGCAGAAAAAGGAGCAAAAGTTCAACGGTTACTCTGGGCAAGTACCAGTACGAAAAATCCGAATTATCCCGATGTTATGTATGTGAATGAATTAATCGGGCCAGATACCGTGAATACCTTACCTCCTTCTACTATTGAAGCTTGTATTGATCATTGTAATGTGGCGAACCGGGTAACAACAAATCTTGACAATGCCTATCATTTGATTGAAAATCTCAACGATCCCGATATTGAGATTAATTTAGAGCAAGTCATGGAAGGCTTACTAACGGATGGGATTGATAAATTTATTCAACCCTTTAACTCGTTGATGGCTTCTCTGGAAGACAAAGTAGAACGACTGGCGACCGTGACCCGATAAATTCTCACCATCAGTTGTGTTAGGATTTCTATAAAAAAGGACAATCCCAGAAGAGGTCAAAAACTAGGCTTCTTGGGGGTTGTCCTTCTCCATTTTCAAAGTGCTAATCTTAAATTAAACCAAAGTTTTAAACGGAAAAAGACAATCATCTGTAAAAATTATTTATAATCTAAGCCAAACCCTATCAATCGGGAAACTGCTATTAGAGGCTCTCTGTGGTCAAATCTATGATCCCTAATCCTGATTAGTCCTGAATAAAGATTATTAATTGATTGATCGCAAAAGGAATCTCAATGGTTACACTTATTGAAAATCCCCTGCGGGTAGGACTGCAACAAGATCGAATTCCCGAACCCCAGATTTTAGTAATTTTTGGGGCATCGGGAGATTTAACCCAACGAAAATTAGTTCCTGCCCTCTATCAAATGAAATTAGAGCGCAAATTACCCCCTGAATTAACCATTGTTGGGGTAGCTCGTCGGGAGTGGAGCCACGACTTTTTCCGCGAACATTTGCGCGAAGGAATTGAAGAATTTGGGGGTGGTTTATACTCCCAAGCCTTGTGGGACGACTTTGCCCAAGGGATTTTTTATTGTTCGGGGAATATGGATGAACCCGAAAGTTATCAAAAACTGAAAGCCTTTTTAGGTGAACTCGATGAACTCCGTCGCACCAGAGGCAACCGAGTCTTTTATTTATCTGTCGCGCCTCGTTTCTTCGCCGAAGCCATTCAACAATTGGGGGGAGCCGGAATGCTTACCGACCCCAAAAAACAACGTTTAGTGATTGAAAAACCCTTTGGTCGAGATTTAGGTTCGGCTCAAGTGCTCAACCGGGTTGTCCGTCAAGTTTGTTCTGAAGAACAAGTTTATCGCATTGACCATTATCTGGGCAAAGAAACCGTTCAAAACTTGATGGTATTTCGGTTTGCGAATGCGATTTTTGAACCGTTGTGGAACCGTCAATTTGTCGATCACGTCCAAATTACCGTTGCCGAAACCGTTGGTTTAGAAGGACGGGCAGGTTATTATGAAACCTCCGGGGCACTGCGGGATATGGTACAAAACCACCTGATGCAGTTATTTTCCCTAACCGCAATGGAACCGCCTAACTCCCTTGATGCCGATAGTATTCGCAACGAGAAAGTTAAGGTGGTTCAAGCGACCCATCTGGCTGATATTAATTATTTAGAATATTCTGCGGTGCGCGGACAATATACCCCCGGTTGGATGAACGGCCAGCAGGTTCCAGGCTATCGCTCAGAAGAAGGAGCAGCCCCCGACTCCACCACCCCAACCTATGCTGCGTTAAAATTTTATATTGATAACTGGCGCTGGAAAGGAGTACCGTTCTATCTGCGAACCGGAAAACGAATGCCGAAAAAAGTCACAGAAATCGCCATTCAGTTTAAAGAAGTTCCCTATTTAATGTTCCAGTCCGCCGCAAAACAAGCAAACCCGAATGTTTTAGTGTTGAGAATTCAACCCAATGAAGGAATTTCCATGCGCTTTGAAGTCAAAACCCCTGGAAACTCATTGCGGACTCGTTCTGTTGATATGGATTTTCGCTATGATACCGCCTTTGGTAAACCGAATACAGATGCCTACGCCCGTTTATTGATTGACTGTATGTTAGCCGATCAAACCCTGTTTACACGGGGCGATGAAGTCGAAGCGTCTTGGCAAGTGCTCACCCCTGTCCTAGAAGTCTGGGATGCTCCCGCCCCGGCTGAGTCCATTCCCCTGTATGAAGCCGGAACTTGGGGCCCGGTAGAATCTGAAATTCTACTCAACCGAGATGGTCGCCGTTGGCGTCGATTGTAATCAGTAATCAGTAGAGACGTGCCATGGCACGTCTGTACCAGTTATCAGTGGAAGAGTTAGGAGTTAATCCTTGAAATTGAGGATTTAGAATAAAACTAAAAACTCAAGACTATTAACTGATAACTGATAACTGATAACTGATAACTGATAACTGGTAGAGACGCGCCATGGCGCGTCTCTACACTGATAACTGATAACTGATAACTGATATGAATACACCCCTTGTTGCATTACAAAAACCAAAGGATATTTCTCTCAGCCAAATTGAAACTGAGTTAAATAGTATTTGGCTCAGTCAAAATATTGGAAATGGGAAAACTACCGCCATCGCGACTCGTGCGGCAACCTTTAGCATGGTGGTTTATGAACCCGAAGAATTTCAACAATTGTTAGGGACATTAGGGTTCTATGCAGGTAGTATTGATGGGATTCATGGCACAGCCACCCGCGATGCGATTAAAGAAGCTCAAAAACAGTATGATTTACCCATTACCGGACGAGTTGACCCTGATACCTTAACAAAATTACGGGAGGAATTTGCTAAACTTCCCGCTTCAAAACAAACGATTAGTAATTTGGATGCACGGGGATTTAGTATTAGTGAAACCATCGCCGCCCAAAATCCTTGTCGAATTATTACCCTTTGTCCTACTTTGGGAGAAGATACAGGAGTAACGGCTCAAGTTTCTGCCTATTGCCCGATTCAGAAAAAACACGAAGAAGGGTTAGTCTGTTGTGAATATATCACCCTGCGAGGCACAAAAGCCGCTTTAGAACGGGTAGGAAATATCGTTTCATCGTTAATGATTCCCGATTTACCTAAATTTGTTTGGTGGAAAGCAACACCCAATCCTGAACAAGAATTGTTTAAACAATTATCCTGTTGTTCTAATTGTGTGATTGTGGATTCCTCTTATTTTAGCGATCCTGAATCGGAATTGTTAAAAATGCACAATTTAATTGAAGAGGAAACCTATATTGCCGACTTAAATTGGCATCGACTTTCGCCTTGGCAAGAATTAACCGCCTCGGCTTTTGATCCTCCTGAACGTCGAACTTCCTTAGTTGAAATCGATAATATTACCCTTGACTATGAAAAAGGCAACGCCGCCCAAGCTTTAATGTTTTTAGGATGGTTTGCAAGTCGTTTAGAATGGAAACCCCTTTCCTTTGTCGATCAAGGAGGAGATTACGAGCTCAAACATATCCGGTTTATGGGGCCCAATGATAAAGAAATTCTGGCAGAACTCGCAGCTATTCCGACGGCGGATTATGGTGAAATTCCAGGGGATTTAGTGGGGTTACGGTTAACGTCGGGAAATCCTAACGCGAACTGCTGCACGATTTTATGTTCAGAAACCACCGGATGTATGCGGATGGAAGCCGGAGGAAGTGCCCAATCTTGTCGGACGGAACAGGTAATCGCCGCAACGGATCAAAAAGCCGAATCTCTGATGGCGCAACAGTTACAACGTTGGGGACGGGATGTTCTCTATGAAGAAAGTCTGGGTCTGACGGCTCAAATTCTGAAATTACAGTAGTGCCTTTGAAGTAGATTTTAGTGATTCCCCCGTGACAAACAGCTGATCATGGGGTATTTTTTTCGGCTAATTTTCTATTCCTTGTGATAGGTATCACGTCAAATAGTGACGGCTCCGCTTGACATCCTCTCAATATTTTAAAATATTATTGGGAACTAGAATTCCTATAATTTCTGGCAATTTGTTAATATGGAAGAGGTTTCGGAATATCGGATTCTTTTCCGATAGAACAAATTTAGAAGTGCTGATAGCTTAAAAGAGATTTTGTGAAATGTATTTTTAAGGGTCGCAATTCATCCACTGCCAAACTTTCACTTTTGGCTAGGGTCACTTCCTGATCCCATTTTTTGATAAAATGAGTTTAACTCCCTAAAATCTAGGGAAATCTTTAATAGAGGAGTATTGTGTCTTTTGTCTTCCTTGTGGGAAATCGTCAAAATCTATCCGTAAATCAACGGTCGTTAACATTGATACTAAGGTTGAGTTGAGATAAAAATTATCTTTCTGTTGGAACAATTCTGATTGATCCATAAAACATAGATTCCACTCGATATGAACTCCAACTCATTTAGAGAAACGACTATATTAATTGTTGATGATAGCCCAACAAACCTTAATTTATTGTCGGGTTTTATCGATAATTGTGGCTGGAAAATTTTAATTGCAACCCATAGTCATCAAGCGATTGAAATAGCAGAGATTGAGCAGCCTGATTTAATTTTATTAGATGTAATGATGCCGGGGGTTGATGGTTTTGAAACTTGTCAACACTTGAAAAATAATCCCCAAACCTATGATATTCCGATCATTTTTATGACCGCCGTAGCGGATAAGTTGGAAAAAGTTCATGGCTTATCCATTGGGGCTGTAGATTATATTACTAAACCGTTTCAAGCTGAAGAAGTCATTGCTCGAATTAAAATTCATTTAAAAATTAGCTCTCTAACGCAACAATTATTAGAAAAAAATCAAGAATTAGAACAACGAGTTTTAGAACGAACGGCTGAATTATCTCAAGCATTAGAAGATTTAAAACAATCCCAGATGCAACTGGTACAAAGTGAAAAAATGTCAACTTTAGGGCATTTGATTGCAGGCGTAGCTCATGAAATTAATAATCCGATTAACTTTATTGCAGGAAATTTGAATCATGCGAGTATTTATATTAATGATTTAATTAATCATTTAAGACTCTATCAAACCTACTATCCTAAACCGGATCAGTCTTTAATTGATCATGCTGATTCTATTGATTTAGATTATTTAATTGAGGATCTTCCGAAACTGATTTCTTCGATGAAATTAGGCACAGATCGAATTTCTAATATTAGTACCAGTTTACGCACTTTTTCGCGTAGCGATACCAAGGTTCAAGTTGCTTTTAATATTCATGAAGGTTTAGAAAGTACCCTATTAATCTTGAAACATTTATTACAAGCCACAGATTATCGCCCAGATATTAAAATTATTAAAAAATATGGACAAATGCCAATGGTTGAATGTTATCCAGGACAATTAAATCAAGTGTTTATGAATTTAATTAATAATGCAATTGATGCTTTAAATGAATCGAGTCAATCTAAATCCTATCAAGAGTTACTGCAACGTCCCAATCAAATTATAATTTCGACTTATTTAGTTTCTAATAGTCGTGCTGTTGCAATTTCAATTAAGGATAATGGAACCGGAATGTCGGAGGAGACTCGAAAATATGCCTTTGATTATTTATTTACAACAAAGCCTGTCGGAAAAGGAACAGGGCTGGGATTATCTATTAGTCGGAAGATTATTGAAGATAGTCATAAAGGGCGATTATTATGTCATTCTCAGTTAGGAGAAGGCTCGGAGTTTATTATAGAAATTCCTATTTGTAAAGAGTTGGGGCTTTAATGGTGAATCGACAATTCTTCTAACTTATTTAGACTCTGGAGTTTTAATTGCCTCTGCTAGGGGGACTGATATAGTATTCTTATAGCAATTTAACCGAAAGGGAGCAATGGAAATGGAATTTAACCCGATTACTTTACGAAAAAGGTTATAATCGCCAAGAAATTGCTGATTTATATAAAGTTATCGATTTAATGATGGCTTTACCGGAAGCATTACAATTCAGTTTTGAGGAAAAATTAACGCAATATCAGGAGGAGAGGAAAATGCCTTTATTGACTAATATTGAAAGACGTGCTTTAGCAAGAGGAGCTAAAGAAAATTCTCAACAAAACATTTTTGATTTACTCGAAATTCGCTTTGGAACTTTACCCGAAAGCTTAATTCAAAGCCTCAAGCAAATTGATGATATGACGGTATTAAAGCAACTAATCTTACAAACAATAAGTGTTAATTCCTTGGAGGAATTTCAACAGCTAATCAACTCTAACTTAACTAATGAAAATTAAGTCAGCAGTGGAACAGGCATCCTGCCTGTTTCTCCTGTTTCCTGCAATGTACTCTTAGACTCAGCGATGCTGAAGATCCTGAAATCTTTGAAGTTGTAAAAGCACAAGGCGTTACTATATGGGGGAAACAAAATGAATGAACAATTACTACTTAATAAATGGCACAAATTAAAATTAGAAGATCAAGAAAAAGTTTTAGCTTTTATAGATGCTATTGATCCAGAAAAGCCAGAAGAAAAATCATCTGAAACTACTGAACTTGTTTACCAACCTCAGACAGAATTAGGTAAAAAACTTTGGCAAATTAGACAAAAAATAATTAAAGATTCAAATATTAAATTATTAGATTTGGATGATATAGAAGCCGAATTAGATGAAATTAGAAGTAAAAGACGACTAAACTCTTACATCGAGTAACAGAAATAAAAGTTATTTTTATTGCTGGTTAAACTCAGTTTAAAATCTAAAGGAGTGTTTTATGAACTTACAATTAGTTGATTCTCTTGCTAAAATCATTAATAATTTAACTCCAGAAGAAAGACAAATTTTACAAACAAAAATCATCCCAATTACTGGGTTAAAAGAAGAATTGCCTCCAATAAAAGAAGAACCTTTTATTGGGATGTGGTCTGACAGAAAAGACATGGAAAATAGCAGTAAATGGGTCAAAAATATTAGAGAGAAGGAGTGGAGTTAAATGATAATTTTAGTAGATACAGATATTTTAATAGATGTTAGCCGTAATGTTGAAATATCTATTAATCGCCTTGATTTGGAAGAACAAAAGAATCAAATTACCATTAGTGTGATTACCCAAATGGAATTAATAGTTGGCTGTAGGAATAAACTAGAATTACAGCATCTGGATAAATTTTTGTCCCGTTATCACATTAGTCAAATCAATGACCATATATCAAGTTTTACTGTGGAATTAATCAAAACCTACCGTTTAAGTCATGGATTATTAATTCCAGATGCTTTGATTGCTGCTACCTCTATGATTTATAATTTTCCTTTACTTACAAAGAATCAAAGTGATTATCGCTTTATCCCGGAAATCAATTTACTTCCTTATCCTTAACTTAATTATTGTTAATAATTCATAAATCAATCAAATTCCTGATCAATTTTTATCTGATTTAATGCTAAGGTTATATGGCAATAGCATTATTTTCTTGTTTAAATGGCAAACAAGACTGCATACTAGAAGAAAGCGATTATGGAGCCGTTTTCAATGTCAACCCTGCTGGAAAGAATCACAATCAATCCTAAACAATGTGGGGGTCGTCCCTGTATTCGAGGGATGAGAATTCGGGTTTCAGATGTGTTAGAATTGTTTGCGGCTGGACTCAATGCTGAAGATATATTGGAAGAAATGCCTGATCTCGAAGCAGATGATTTGAAAGCATCTCTTTTGTATGCCTCGCGGAAACTAACAGCACAGGCTAACACTTCATGATAGCTAAAATTTTAATAAAATTGAATCGAAAAAGCAAAATTAACGAACAATTACTACTCAATAAAATGCAAAAATCAAAATCAGAAGATCAAGAAAAGCTTTCAGATTTGATGAATGATGAAAACTATAATCAGCATTACGTTCCTCACTCAATTCTTAAAAATTTTAAGAGAGAGGGTTCACCTTTATTTTGTTTAAGGAGAGATAAGAATGGGCATATTAAGGGTACAAGTATTAAGCGCCTGTGTGCCCAAAAAGGTTTCTATTCTTTTACTGTTGTATCAGATAAAGATAAAAATATAAGTCGAAAGCTTAATTATGACCAAAAGGCTTTTACTAAACTTGATAATAAAATAGCTCCAATAATCAAGAATTTACTGGATAGCCACAGTGTTGATGTCTTGACTAATGATGATAAAAAAAGCCTTGCAAAGTATGACGAATTTGAACAATGGTTTGAGTGGTTAAATTGAACAGCCAAAGTTCTGTTATCCCTATGATTATCACTTTGGGGATTTGAACGAAGTTAAGCCCTTTGAGCCTACGAAAAATCCAGGTTTTCCCTTCACCTTCAATTGACAATTATAGGGATGGTGCGTGCGCTTAGGCTTACGCACCCTACAGTGATAGTTAAACCGTAGGGTGTGTAAGCGCAGCGCACGCACCGCACCATTCAACACCCTAAATCGCAACGGCTAATTCTGCGACCGACGCTTCAGGACTATCTTTTTCCGAAGGAGGAACAACCTGCCAGAACTTCGGTAAATACTCCGACCAATTCCCTAGAATTGCCTTAGCCTTCTCACTTCCCGTGCGTTCCGCGTGCTGTTCAATCAACTCTTTTAACTGCTGTTCACCCATCGGCGTACTCACCCGTTGAATTTTGACAATTTCCGGGTTAATCATTTCAGGAAACTCCCCATCTTCATCGAGGAAATACCCTAAACCGCCCGTTTGTCCAGCACCCACATTCCGCCCAACTTTACCCAGCACCACCACGACACCGCCCGTCATATATTCACAACAGTGGTCGCCAGCGCCTTCAATGACAGCCTTACCCAAGGAGTTCCGCACCGCAAACCGTTCTCCGGCTTTCCCGTAGGCGTATAACGTTCCCCCCGTCGCCCCATATAAACAGGTATTCCCGATAATCACATTTTCAGACGGGTCGTAAGTCACCGCCGCCGGAGGTTTAATAATAATCTCTCCCCCGTGCATTCCCTTCCCGACATAATCATTGGCTTCCCCCGTTAAGGTTAACTTCATTCCGGGTAAATTGAACGCCCCAAAACTCTGACCCGCCGAACCAGTAAAGTTGAGGTTAATTTGTCCTGCAAAGCCTTTATCGCCATATAGCGAAGCGATTTTACCTGCAATGCGAGTTCCCACCGTCCGGTCAGTATTCACCAACCGCACCGTTTTCGTCACCGTCCCTTGGTTTTGAATAGCGGTGGCAATTTCCGCATCTTCTAATAACACATCATCCAAAACCGGGCCGTTACTATGGATGGGTTCATGGTTTAACCAGTTGCGGTCACTACTAACGGGAGGTTGAGTTAAGACCTCCAAATTCAGGTGTTGAGTTTTGGCAACATTGACGTTATCCCGACGTTTCAACAAGTCAGACCGTCCAACTAAATCCACTAATTTCCGATATCCCAACGCCGCTAAAATATGGCGGACTTCCTCAGCGACAAAATAGAAGAAGTTCACGACATGACCCGGAGTTCCTGGGAAGCGTTCGCGCAGACGTTCCTGCTGAGATGTTACCCCCACCGGACATTTATTCGTATGGCAAATACGGGCCATTACACAGCCTTCCGCTATCATTGCAATGGTTCCAAAGCCGAACTCTTCAGCCCCCATTAACGCTCCCATCACCACATCCCATCCGGTTTTGAAACCGCCATCAACCCGCAAACGCACCCGGTCACGGAGTTTATTTCCCATCAACACCCGATGCACTTCCGTTAACCCCAATTCCCAAGGGCCACCCGCGTGTTTAATGGAAGACAGAGGAGATGCCCCCGTCCCGCCATCGTGACCAGAAATTTGAATATAGTCCGCGTTGGCTTTAGCAACCCCCGCCGCAATAGTTCCAATTCCGACTTCTGCGACTAATTTCACTGAAACCGTCGCTTTCGGGTTAATTTGGTGCAAATCAAAGATTAATTGGGCTAAGTCCTCAATAGAATAAATATCATGGTGAGGCGGAGGCGAAATTAACGTGACTCCGGGTTTCGACCGCCGCAACATAGCAATATAAGGACTAACCTTTTGACCGGGTAATTGTCCCCCTTCTCCCGGTTTTGCCCCTTGAGCAACTTTAATCTCAATGGACTGGGCACTCATCAAATATTCGGGTGTGACTCCAAACCGTCCCGATGCGACCTGCTTAATGGCAGAACTGGCGCTATCTCCATTTTGCAATCCTTTTAAATAGGGACGACTCACGGAAATGCCATTTTCATCGACATCATTAAACATCTTGAAGCGGGCAGGGTCTTCTCCACCTTCCCCAGAGTTGGATTTACCCCCTAAGCGGTTCATGGCGATGGCTAACACTTCATGGGCTTCTGGAGATAAAGCCCCCAAGGACATCCCCCCGGTACAGAAGCGTTTAACAATCTCTTCAACAGGTTCAACCTCATCTAAAGGAATTGAATTGCGATCGCTATTAAAGTCTAATAAATCCCGTAACGCCGTCACCGGGCGGCTTTCCATGAATTGACGATAGATTTCATACAAATCAAATCCATCTCTCTCCGTAGAACGAATGGCTTTATGGAGCAATTTCGTCATTTCAGGGTTATTTAAGTGATATTCACCTCGCTTCATGGCGTTGACAAAGCCAAAATTTTCTAATTTTTTGGCTTCTAGGGGGAAGGCTTTAGCGTGGAATTGATACACCTCTTGACTTAACTCAGAAATCGTTAACCCACCCACACGAGACACCGTACCTCGGAACCCAACCTCTAGTAAATCTTCTCCAATACCAATGGCTTCAAAGATTTGTGCCCCTTGATAGGAAGACAGCAGCGAGATCCCCATTTTCGATAGGATTTTGAGCAACCCATCTTCTACCGCCTTGCGATAGTTCTTCTGAGCTTGTTCGATGGTGATAGCGGGAATTTTCCCACTTTCCATATTGCTCTGAATCAGGGGAGTAGACCACCAATGGCGCACACTTTCTAACGCCAGATAAGGACAAATCGCCGAAGCTCCATAACCCACTAAACAAGCAAAATGATGGGTATTCCAACATTGGGCCGTTTCCACCACAATTGAAGCGTTTAACCGTTTCCCAGTTTTAATTAAATAGTGGTGAACAGCCCCCACCGCCAACAAAGGCGGAATATAAGTCTGTTCAGTGGAACAGGCATCTTGCCTGTTACTCCCGTTACTTAAATTTAACCCCTGATCCGACAAAATAATAATCTCTTTACCCTGATCAACGGCTTCTGCGGCTTTCTCACAAAGTCGGGTGAGAGCGATCGCACAACCATTCGGCCCACTTTCCAACCCATAAAGGGTTGACAGCGTTGCACTGGGAAAATCAGACTGACGCAGTGTTTCTAATTCCGCCTCATTCAGCAGGGGAGAGTCAATCTTAAACAGTCGAGCATCTTCAGGTTTCGCATCTAACAAATTCCCCCGTTTCCCTAACCGCATACACAAGGACATGACAATCCGTTCCCGTAAGGGATCAATAGGCGGGTTTGTTACCTGAGCAAATCGTTGCTTAAAGTAGTCATATAACAGATGCGATTTGTCAGATAGCACCGCCAAGGGAATATCATCTCCCATACAAAAGGTTGCTTCCTTCCCGGTACTCGCCATATCCGCAATTTGGATATCTAAATCTTCCGCGCCATAACCAAAAGCCGTTTGCTGTTGGAGGAGGTCGTTAGGTTCTAATTGTTTTTCCGCAGCAAAGGGTTGGGGTTCGAGGTCGTGACGATATTGTTGTAACCAGTCCCGATAAGGATGTTCATGGGCGACCCGTTGTTTAATCTCCCAATTTTTGAGAACTTCATGGGTACTTAAATCTACCGCTATCATTTGTCCTGGCCCTAAACGGCCTTTTTCCTGAATCTCCTCTTCTGGGATATCCACTACCCCCGCTTCCGAGGCGACCATAATCACCCCATCTTTGGTAATACAATAGCGCGCCGGACGCAAGCCATTACGGTCTAAACAGGCGCCAATTTGTTTTCCATCACTAAATACTAATAATGCTGGCCCATCCCAAGGTTCTTGAATGCCGCTATAATATTCGTAGAAATCGGTAATTTCGGGCAAATCTTTCAGGTTCGGCTGGTTTTTATAGGCTTCGGGAACCATAATCATCAGCGCTTCCAACGGACAGCGCCCGGTTCTCACCAGCAACTCCATGACATTATCTAAATTAGCCGAATCACTATTTTTAGCATCGACAAAGGGAATTAAAGTTTTTAAGCGCTCGCCCCAAACCGGATGAGAAAGAACTCCTTCTCTAGCCCGCATCCAGTTAATATTTCCCAACAGGGTATTAATTTCGCCATTATGCCCTAACAGTCGCATCGGTTGGGCTAAGGGCCATCGGGGCATCGTATTCGTACTGAAGCGTCGATGGTAAACAGCAAAATTGCTTTTATAGGCTGGGTTAATTAAGTCTAAATAAAATTCTCCTAAGATTGCTGAACGCACCATGCCTTTATACACAATGGTACGGCAAGACAGAGAACAAATATAAATATTCTCACCCCAAACTAACCCCTGGGTTTCTAAGGCGACTCCAGAGGAACGACGGGCTAAAAACAATTGTCGATCTAAATCATCCCCAGTATAACCCTTACCCGAATAAACGATAATTTGTTCAATACGGGGTTGATTTTCTCTAGCTTGTTCTCCCAAAACTTCCGATTTTACAGGAACTTCTCGCCAACCGACTACGACTAATTCTTCTTGTTGGAGGTCAGTTTCAATAATGGAACGGGCTTTAGCTGCTAAATCACTATCTTGGGGTAAAAACACCATCCCTACCCCAAATTTACATTCTGGTTCTTGCAGAATATCAATATTTCGTTCTGTAAACCAAGGCGCGAACAATTCCCAGGGAATAGCGGTCATAATTCCCGCACCATCCCCGGAGTCTTGGTCTGCACTACAGCCGCCCCGATGTTCTAAACAAGTTAAGGCTGGTAACGCTTTTTGAATTATAGAATGACTTGCACCCCCGGATGGGTTGGCAATAAAACCCACCCCGCACGCATCTCTTTCTTCCACTAACCAGCGTTGACCACTGTATGGGTAGCCCATATTCCCTGACATAAGCTTTTGTTGATTCTGTTGTTGGTTGTAATTGACTCTCGTGTTATCCATGTCTTGATTTTATCGAGTTAAGGTAAACGCAGCACCGAAGTACAAAAGATTGCAGTGCAACGTCATGGGATGGAGCGGGTTAACGATCATGAAATACCGGGTAAAATACCGGGTAAAATACCGGGCGAAATACCGGGCGAAATACCGGGTGAAGTGGTGGGCGGGGAGACCCCGCCCCAGAGAGCGTTTTTCCTGAAATTCTATGTAACAAGCAAGCGTTACGTTCTTTACAATAAGAATCAAATTTTAGCCAAAATTTACATAGGGCGGAAAAACCCCCCCCTTACTAGGATACACTGAATTGGATCACACTTTGAAACAATTTGAGGATTCGTTGACAAAGTACAGGGTTGACGGATACAACAGTTAACTTGACCTCCCCCTGTCATGCTGAACGAAGTGAAGCATCTATTGCTAACCTCGAATATATAGCGCTACGCATAGGGAGTGTTTGACATTTATGAATTCTCAAACCCTTTCACTTCTTACTGTTCCCTCTTCAAGTAGCGCTATAGTCAGAGATTCTGAGCGTAGCGAAGAATGACAATAGGTTTTTCGTTTGTATTTTTGTCAAAATATGGTTAATTTTAATCTAACTCAATCTCAAAAAAATCTGATTCTATTGTTAAGTATAATCGGGTTTAGTACCTTTCCCATTAACACTCTAGCTATACCCAAAACAAACGATGCTTCACAATCTGGAAATATTATTGAATTGAATAACAATTTAATTAATATTCCTTGGAGAATTGAATCAACTAACAGAAATTCAATGAATTCTGTACAAATCAGTGATATTGGATTAATGCAGAATATGGGGATTAACCTACTCGATACTAATAATAGTTCTCAACAACCCATTCAATGGTTTTCTGATTCTGTCATTTTATCAACTCAATATATTCGTCCCTATCGCTATTTAGATTTATCGAATTTTCCTCAAACTTCTCAATGGAAAATTCAACTGGATGGAACAGCTTTAAAAATTACAGCCCCACCCTCTACTATCCAATCTATCCGTTTTGAACCTTTATCTTTAGAAACAGAACCATCTCCAAAACTATCTAATTTTATACCCCAAAAAATTATTATTGAACTCGATAAACCGACATTCTGGCAACAGCCTATTCCAGATATTCAAAAGCGATCGCCTTCTCCTTCTCCTCAACCTTCACCGCCTACTCTAACCGATGATCCCACGATTCAAAATCAACCTAAACCTGCTCAACCTGCTCCCCCAACTTTACAAGATTGGAGTTTAATTTTAGAGGCTAAAGCAAATCCTCAACTGTTATATAATAACACTTCTAATATAAAATTACAATCCCAAAATTCTCAAACTCGTCTACAATTTAGTATTCCTCCAGGTTGGCGACCTGTTGTAACAAGCTTAGACTCTCCCTATGGTTTAATTATAGAACCTAAACCCGATTTTTTACAGTCTAAAAATATTCTATGGCAACCGGGGATTAGGTGGAAACAGGAGTATATTGAAATCCCTAAAATAGAGAGTTCTTTAGGCTCTTTACTCAATCGAATTTTCAAGACTCCAGAATCATCAGTTGAGCGATTTCCGGTGTATTGGTTAGAAATTGAATTAAATCAACCCAACACCAGTTTAATTCCTATTTTAAGTAATATTAATTCTCGTCAAGGAACTTCACCCTTATTAGATATAGCTCAAAAAGCAGACGTTTTAGCAGCCATTAACGGAGGATTTTTTAATCGCAATAATCAATACCCTTTAGGTGCGATTCGGTTCAATAATAACTGGTTATCGAGTCCGATATTAAATCGAGGTGCTATGGCTTGGGGACAAGATAAACCGATCATTATGAATCGTTTAATCTTAAGAGAAACTATAACAACAGATTCGGGTCAAACTTTACCCCTACAATATCTCAATAGCGGTTATGTAGAAGCTGGAATTTCTCGTTATACTTCCGATTGGGGAAACACTTATACTCCGATTAACAATCAAGAAAAAATTATTGTTGTTGAAAATAACCAAATTACTCGTCATATTGATTCCCCCAAATCAGGATCAACTGCCATTCCTATTCCAGTGCAAGGTTATTTATTAGTGATCCGAAGTCGTCCTGACTTATTAAATGTATTACCCATCGGAACTAATTTACAATTACAAAGTCAAACTGACCCTTCAGACTTTCAAAATTATCCTAATATTGTAGGCGCGGGGCCGTTATTAATTCAAAATCGTCAAATTGTTTTAGATGCAGCCTTAGAACGATTTAATCCCGCCTTTCAACAACAAAAAGCCATCCGCAGCGCCATTGCAATTACCGCTAATAATACTTTACTCCTACTAGCCGTTCATAACCGTCCCAATGGTTCTGGCCCTAGTTTATCCGAACTTGCTCAAATTCTTCAAAAATTAGAAGCTGTTACCGCTTTAAATTTAGACGGAGGAAGTTCTACCAGTCTCTATTTAGGAGGATACTATTTAGACCGTCCTTTCCCCACAGTCGCCCCCGTTCATAACGGTTTAGGAATTGTGATAACAGGTGAATCGTTAAATGTCAACAGCCAATAGCTAACAGTCAACTTTAATGTTCTGTAAAGATTTGACCAGTGCTAGGTTAAAGACGATTATTATAGATGACAGTAAGCTAGGGTGTATTTGCTATGGTGGTTGTGGTAAGTATTCTTGAGGACGTTGAGATTCACCCAAGTGTTCACCAATACCACTCTAGGTTTTAACAACAATAGAACTTCCGTCAAACCTTTGATAAGGAAATAGAATCATGGTAGTAGCCCAGGAAATTGTTGAAAATTCTAAACCCTCAACCGAGAATCTCCCGACTGTATGTAATGCCACAACAGAATTGAGACCTTGGGGTTCATTTACGACACTCGAAGAAGGGCCAGGATATAAAATTAAGCGCATTGAAGTCAAACCCGGTCATCGGCTGAGTTTACAAATGCACCATCATCGCAGTGAACACTGGATTGTTGTGGCAGGAACTGCTAGGGTTGTTTGTGGGGATTGTGAAGAAATTTTATTCTCGAATCAATCTACTTATGTTCCTCAATGTATGTCTCACCGCTTGGAAAACCCCGGTGTTATTCCCCTTGTCTTAATCGAAGTCCAGAACGGGGAATACTTGGGAGAGGATGATATTATCCGATTCCAAGATGACTATTCTCGTACACCTGCGTAGAGATGACCAGAACGCTATCTCCCTGATAATCTAAAAATGGGTTAACGTTTTTGTAAGCAGGTGTTCCATGATTTCTCTCAGTCCAGCAGCAACTCGTGAGGTTCTGCGCCTTAAGTCCAAGCAAAATCATCCTCATCTCCTCTTTCGTCTTGGAGTTCAAAAGGGAGGCTGCTGCGACTGGTCTTATACAATGGGATTTGATCACCAACGCCAGTCGAGTGATGTCGTTTATCAATTCCCTGAGATTGAAATTGTGATTGCCTCGGAAAATTTAAAGTACCTAGAAAACTTAACCATTGACTATTCTGAAGATTTAATGGGGGGTGGGTTTCGCTTCCAAAACCCCAACGCCTCCCAAAGCTGTAGTTGTAGCTATTCTTTTGTTCCTCAAGCCTAGACAGTCAACTCTTTATTCTTTTCATTCCCCATTCCCCATTCGTAATTCGTAATTCGTAATTCCCTGTTCCCTACAACAGAAAGTTTGCCAAAAGTGACTGGATAGGTTATTATGATCTTTTGGGTGTCAACATCTGACCCTAACTTTTGAAAGAAAGTCCCATCCCCAGGTCGGGGAGGGATATTTCAGTGGAGATACCTCAAAACTTCAAATTGCCGAATTAATTCAGTATGTCGTAACTCATGCCCACTATCCAGCAACTAATTCGTTCTGCACGGGAACAGACTCAGAAGAAAACAAAATCGCCCGCCCTCAAGAGTTGCCCTCAACGGCGGGGAGTCTGCACACGGGTTTATACAACCACCCCTAAAAAACCTAATTCCGCGCTGCGTAAGGTGGCAAGGGTGCGGCTAACCTCTGGCTATGAAGTGACAGCATATATTCCGGGTATTGGTCACAACTTGCAAGAACACTCCGTAGTAATGATTCGAGGCGGTCGGGTGAAAGATTTGCCTGGAGTTCGATATCACATTATTCGGGGAACATTAGACACGGCGGGAGTCAAAGATCGTCGTCAGGGACGCTCGAAGTATGGTGCCAAGCGTCCTAAATAAGAGCTTTGAGTCATGGTCAAGTTGAAGCAAGCTAGGTGTTGTTAGCTCAAGACTAACAGCATCTAGCCTGTGATGACTTGTACTCATCACGCTCGAATCTAAAATCATCTATTGTGTTGAGGAAGATACAATATGTCTCGTCGCCGAGTTGTACAAAAGCGTCCGATTCCCGCCGATCCGGTTTATAACAGTCGCTTAGTTAGCATGATGGTACGTCGCATCATGAAACATGGAAAGAAATCCATTGCTTACCGGATCATTTATCAGGCGCTAAAAACAATCGAAGAAAGAACGGGTTCAGAACCTTTAGAGGTGTTTGAAAAAGCCGTTCGCAATGCTACCCCCCTCGTGGAAGTCAAAGCACGACGGGTTGGCGGTGCAACCTATCAAGTTCCCATGGAAGTGCGCTCAGAACGCGGAACCGCTTTAGCCTTACGTTGGTTAATTCAATATGCTAGAGCCAGAACCGGACGTTCCATGGCGGTGCGATTAGCCAATGAACTGATGGATGCTGCCAACGAAACCGGAAGTGCAGTTCGCAAACGGGAAGAAACCCACCGGATGGCAGAAGCTAACAAAGCCTTTGCTCATTATCGGTATTAAAAATTGGGGATAGCAGTGATATCCGTAAACGTATAAAATCTTAATAAAGGTTTAAAAAGGAGGTAGCTGTGGCACGTACCGTCCCGCTTGAGAGAGTACGGAATATTGGTATTGCAGCCCATATCGATGCGGGCAAGACAACCACAACAGAGCGGATTTTATTTTACTCTGGCGTGGTTCATAAAATGGGCGAAGTCCATGAAGGAACCGCAGTAACCGACTGGATGGCTCAAGAGCGGGAGCGTGGAATTACCATCACGGCTGCCGCGATTACTACCAGTTGGAAAGATCATAAGATCAATATCATTGACACTCCCGGTCACGTAGACTTCACCATTGAAGTCGAACGCTCCATGCGGGTGTTAGACGGTGTGATTGCAGTCTTTTGTTCCGTTGGCGGTGTTCAGCCCCAATCTGAAACCGTTTGGAGACAAGCCGATCGCTATAAAGTCCCTCGGATTGTCTTTGTGAACAAAATGGATCGCACGGGCGCGAATTTTTTCAAAGTTTATGAACAAATCCGCGATCGCTTAAGAGCGAATGCAGTTCCCATCCAAGTCCCCATTGGAAGTGAAGACAACCTCCAAGGCTTAGTGGATTTGGTGGAGATGAAAGCTTATATCTACACCAACGATAAAGGAACGGATATCCAAGTCACGGATGATATTCCTGAAGAAGTCAAAGCAGTTGCTGAAGAATACCGCGTGAAACTGGTGGAATCAGTTGCTGAGACCGACGATCACCTGATGGAGAAGTATCTCGAAGGGGAAGAACTGACGAACGAAGAAATTCGGACGCAGTTACGCAAAGGAACGATTGATGGGACAATTGTTCCCTTACTTTGTGGTTCAGCCTTCAAAAACAAAGGGGTACAACAACTGTTAGATGCAGTAGTTGACTATCTCCCGGCTCCGGCGGAAGTTCCTCCGATTCAGGGAACCTTACCCGATGGTGAAATTGCCGTCCGTTATGCCGATGATAATGCTCCGCTATCGGCACTGGCCTTTAAGATCATGGCTGATCCCTATGGCCGTTTAACCTTTGTGCGGGTCTATTCCGGTGTTCTGCAAAAGGGGAGTTATGTTTTAAACTCCTCAAAAAATAAGAAAGAACGGATTTCTCGCTTGATCGTTCTCAAAGCTGATGATCGGATTGAAGTCGATGAACTTCGGGCTGGAGACTTAGGGGCGGCATTGGGTTTGAAAGATACTCTGACCGGAGATACCCTCTGTGATGACGCCAACCCTGTGATTCTGGAATCTCTGTTTATTCCTGAACCTGTTATTTCTGTTGCGGTGGAACCCAAAACGAAACAGGACATGGAAAAACTTTCCAAAGCTCTCCAGTCTTTGTCAGAGGAAGACCCCACCTTCCGGGTTTCCGTTGATTCTGAGACGAACCAAACCGTGATTGCTGGGATGGGTGAACTCCACTTAGAAATTCTGGTAGACCGGATGCTGCGGGAGTTCAAAGTAGAGGCGAATGTTGGTGCTCCTCAAGTTGCTTATCGGGAAACCATCCGCAAACCGGTGAATCGAGCCGAAGGCAAATTCATCCGTCAAAGTGGCGGTAAAGGTCAATACGGTCACGTTGTGATTAATCTCGAACCGGGTGAACCGGGTAGCGGATTTGAATTTGTTTCCAAAATTGTTGGGGGAACTGTACCCAAAGAGTACATCAACCCGGCGGAACAAGGGATTAAAGAAGCTTGTGAAACGGGTGTGGTTGCAGGTTATCCCTTAATTGATGTGAAAGCCACTCTGGTGGATGGATCTTACCACGATGTAGACTCCTCAGAAATGGCATTCAAGATCGCTGGCTCCATGGCACTCAAAGAAGCGGTGAGTAAAGCTTCACCCGTGCTGTTAGAGCCGATGATGAAAGTTGAGGTAGAAGTCCCAGAAGACTTTATTGGTAACGTCATTGGAGACCTCAACTCTCGCCGAGGCCAAATTGAGGGCCAAGATACGGCTCAGGGTATTGCCAAAGTGACCGCTAAGGTTCCCTTAGCTGAGATGTTTGGTTATGCAACTGACATCCGTTCTAAAACCCAAGGTCGTGGCATTTTCACAATGGAGTTCAGCCACTATGAGGAAGTTCCTCGTAGCGTTGCTGATGCTATTGTTGCCAAGAGCAAAGGAAACTAAATAGGCACTCGCGGATTGTCAGGTTTGAGGTTGTCGGTTCCCGGTTAACCACTAAAAGCCAACAACCCACGCCTGACGTCTGACCCCTTTCCTCAATTATTTTTCTTGAAAACTTTCAATTTGTAATTCAAAATGGCACGCGCAAAATTTGAACGGACAAAACCCCACGTTAACATCGGTACCATTGGCCACGTTGACCACGGTAAAACCACTTTAACGGCTGCAATCACCATGACTTTGGCAGCCTTGGGTCAAGCCCAAGCTAAAAAATACGACGAAATTGATGCCGCACCCGAAGAGAAAGCACGGGGGATTACCATCAATACCGCTCACGTTGAGTATGAAACCAAAGATCGTCACTATGCTCACGTGGACTGTCCGGGACACGCCGACTATGTGAAAAACATGATCACCGGTGCTGCCCAGATGGACGGTGCAATTTTAGTGGTGTCTGCGGCGGATGGCCCTATGCCCCAAACCCGTGAACACATCCTCTTAGCCAAACAGGTTGGGGTTCCCAATATCGTTGTGTTCCTGAACAAGGAAGACATGGTGGATGATGCTGAACTGTTAGAACTGGTAGAACTGGAAGTACGGGAACTGTTAACTTCCTACCAATTCGACGGTGACAATATCCCCATTGTGGCTGGATCTGCGAAAGAAGCTTTAGATGTAATGGTTGCTAGTCCCAAAACACAGAAAGGGGATAACGAGTGGGTAGATAAAATCTACAAACTTATGGAAGAAGTGGATGCCTATATCCCCACTCCTGAGCGGGATATTGACAAACCTTTCTTGATGGCGGTTGAAGACGTGTTCTCCATTACTGGACGGGGTACAGTAGCAACGGGCCGGATTGAACGGGGTAAAGTCAAGGTGGGCGATAACGTTGAATTGGTCGGAATTAAACCAACCCGTGCTACCATCGTCACCGGGATAGAAATGTTCAAGAAAAGTCTTGAGGAAGGGATGGCTGGAGACAACGCCGGACTTCTGTTACGCGGTATCCAGAAAGGTGATATTGAACGGGGAATGGTGATTGCGAAACCCGGTTCTATTACTCCTCATACTCAGTTTGAAGCCGAAGTTTATGTTTTAAAAGCTGAAGAAGGCGGTCGTAAAACTCCTTTCTTCCCCGGTTATCGTCCCCAGTTCTATGTACGGACAACGGATGTTACTGGAACCATTAAAACATTTACCTCAGATGAAGGTAAGGATGCTGAAATGGTCATGCCGGGAGACCGGATTAAAATGACGGTGGAACTGATTAACCCCATCGCCATTGAACAGGGGATGCGGTTTGCCATTCGTGAAGGCGGTCGTACTGTGGGTGCGGGCGTTGTGTCCAAAATCCTGAAGTAGACACCAGAATTAAACAGTCTGGTTGATGGAAAGGTGGCAGAAAAGGAGAAAGGTTTGATTCCCTTTTCTCCGCCTTCTATCTTAGAAAAACGAAAATTTATCAAACCCTTCATCCTGAACCTAGAAAACTCAACATCAAAATGGCTACTATTCAACAGCAAAAAATTCGGATTCGTCTCAAAGCGTTTGATCGCCGTTTACTCGATACTTCCTGCGAGAAAATTGTAGATACGGCTAATCGTACCAGCGCCACTGCTATTGGGCCGATTCCTTTACCCACAAAACGCCGGATTTATTGTTTATTGCGTTCTCCTCACGTTGATAAAGATTCACGGGAACACTTCGAGACTCGTACCCATCGACGCATTATTGATATTTATCAACCATCTTCTAAAACCATTGATGCTTTGATGAAATTAGATTTACCTGCTGGAGTTGATATTGAAGTAAAACTTTAAGCTTCCAACCTTCTAAACCTACTCAATTTGACCTTTCAAGGGAGAGGCGTGAGTAGGTTTTATCTATTTTGACCCTCACAAGATAACAATTTTCCAATATTTTTTAGGTTAAGCAGCTACAGAAATTGTCTTAACGGTTAGAGAAGGTTTGGGAATAGCTTGACCGTCTTCTCGTAGCGTGTCAATATAAAGCTCAATCGCTTCTTTAATATTATTTTCGGTTTCTTCTAAGGTTTTTCCTGTAGAAATACAGCCGGGTAAATCAGGAACATAAGCAGAATAGTTACTCCCAGCCCATTCAAAAATTGCAACATATTCTTTCATGATTGATCCTCTAATTGTGCTTGTTTCCAGATACTTTTAAGGGTTCCAATGGCAACTTCATCAGAAAAATTACCGGGTACAACAACGATACGAGATTTTTCGGGATGTTTTAGCACTCGATGACTTCCTCGCATTCTTGCTTCATACCATCCATCTGCTTCTAATCGCTTGAGTACCTCACGAACTTTCATTACTATTCCTACTCATACATTTTTACGGGTTAACATACTCATAGATTTTTTCTCGGTTGAGGTAATCTTCTTTAATTATAGGTTCTCAGAAACCGGGTTTCTTTAGCAATATTTCTGTTATACAGCAAAGATTAAGGCAGAAACCCGGTTTCTAACAAAACCCGTCCCCTGAAAAAAAAATTTTTAAACGCGCTGACGCGCGAAAAGGGAAGAAGGGAAAAGAAGAAAGAAGGGTAAAGGACAAAAGGGCTAAAGAAAACAGGGCTAAAAGTCCTGCACGCCAACCTACGACGCACCTACAACCCAACAAACCCGAAAGCCGAGGCTGACGTAGAAGTAGTCGGGGGTGAGCCTGACACGATACGCAGAACGGCAGCTATCAGGATCGAAGAACCACGAACCGCCCCGCAGACATCTTGATTGAGTATTTCCGCCCGACTCCCAAACGCTACCATCAGGAGGTGCACCATCGTAATTATCGTGCCAAGGGTCGGCGCACCATTCCCAAACGTTGCCGTGCATATCGTATAATCCAAAGGCATTTGGAGGAAAACTACCGACATCGGTGGTTTGTTGACGATAGGTTCCTGTTGGGGCGGAAGCGTAGCTAGATCTCGCGTCGTAATTGGCTAAATCGGCTGTAATTGTTTCCCCAAAATGGAAAGGCGTTGTTGTTCCTGCGCGACAAGCATATTCCCATTCCGCCTCACTGGGTAAACGATAGGTTTTGCCTGTTTTTTTGGAAAGTCGCTGACAGAATTCTTGCGCTTCGTGCCAATTTACATTCTCAACGGGTCGGTTTGCGCCTTTAAAATTGGAAGGATTATTTCCCATAATGGCTTCCCATTGAGCTTGAGTAATGGGATATTTTGCTATTGAAAATGCAGCAATATTAACGGGATGTTGGGGATATTCATCACTACTTGCATCAGCTTCATTTTGAGCAGCACCCATCATAAAAGTTCCCCCAGGAATGGATACCATTTCTAAGCTAATATTATTGCCTAAATCTTCTTTAAAAAATTCAGCCCGACGGCGTTCTCGGTGGGTTTCTTTTCCTTCGGCGTTAACGGTAATGACATCAAATTGAAATTCTCTTTCTCGAAGGCGTTTTTCATCCCAAACCCCTTGGACAACATCTCGATTATGGGCAACTCCGGGTAAATTAGGATTGAGGGCGAGACAGGAATTATAATCTGCGATCGCTTTTTCATATTCTCCTAATTTATAATAAGCATTACCGCGATTATTGTAAGCTTCGGCATAATTCGGATTTAATAACAAGGTTTGATTATAATCTTCTATCGCTGCTTGATATTTCCCTAATTTACTATAGGCTAATCCGCAATTATAATTTGCATCGGGGGAATTGGGTTCCAGTAACAACACTTGGGTAAAATCATCAATGGCAATCGTATATTCTCCCTGTTGACAATGGTTTTTTCCCCGTTGATAACAAGCTTGAACAATATTAACGCGGTGGGTTTCTCCCAAGGTCGCTAATAAGTTATTGATTTTTTCAATATAATCTACATCCTGAGCCATTACGACAGAATTAACGGTATCCCATAACTCAGAAACCCGGTTTCTCAAAGAAACCGGGTTTCTGATTTTCAACCAATATTCAACAGAATTCAGCAGTTGTTTTTTCGCCCAAGATTGATTCGGTAAATTGACTAAACCTTGGGCTAATTTTAAGATTAATTCAGGAACCCAGTGGGAACGTTCAACGGCTAAGGCTTGATAGATTTGTTCATAACCGGAAATCACAACCCCCACGACTTCATCTGTAATTTCCCCTTCAGGAATATTTTGAGTTAAATCGGGGAGAAGTTGGGGTAATAAGGGTGTTAAATCATGTAAAAATAGATGATGGGTATCAGCTATCCAACCTGCAACTAAACAATGACAGGTGATTAAAAACTGATACAAATCTTCAAAATGTTTGCGATTAATTTTATAGTGAATTTCTAACTCATCATCCTCGATTCCCGCTTCTCGCAAACTTTGTTCTTCTTCCCAAATCTTGAGATTAATTTCATTATACCCGCCCCGTTTTTCAATCTCAGCTTGGGTTTTTCCTAATGCAATCAGTTTATCTTTTGTATTCTTCCAAGTCAAGGCGCGAGTTTTAGCAGAATTATACAAAATATCCCGATAGGACAAACGAGCAATAATGGTTTGATAGGAATAATTAGGTTGTCCTATTGTCCAATAAGCGATTCTAAAATTAAGATAATCTCCATCAAATTCCGACTCTAATATTAAGGTCGGTTCTGATTTTAACATCCCGAATAATGCTTTAATACTGGCTTCACTATGAAAACGTTTACTTTCCCAAGCACCTGCTAAAAATTCTATCGGTCTTCCCTGTTGAGAATAGCGGTCAAAAAAATCCCGTAATTGTTGATTTAAGGTTAATTCAATATCGGGGAAATTTTGAGTTTTTTCGATAAACCGTTCAAACTGAAATTTAGGGGGAGCAATAAAAACTCGTAGGGGAATTAAACGATTATGATTGTAGGATTCTAAAATTTGCGCCGGAGGTAAAGTTAACGGCCAATTTGCAAAAATTTTCTGAACTTCTGCTTGGTTATGGGCAACTTTTATCGCTGTTTCTCGTTGATATTCAGCGATGGCTAATTGAGTTTCTCGGTTATATTGGGCTAATTCAGTTTGCAGGTTTTTTTCCTGTTCAAAACGCCAGCGTTGAAACTCAATATTTCCTTGATGAATCGCTAAGTTAACACTTTGGATATATTCTTGGAGTTCCTTTTGTCTTTGATGATTCAGTTCAGCTTGTTGGGCTTGAAAGTCTCGATTTTCTTGATTTTGGATATATTGCAATTTAATCTCTGCTAACTTAATTTGTTGTCTTTTTTCCTCCATTTCAACCTGATTAGCGACTATTATTTTTGTATTTCTTTCTTGGGTATCTGCAATGTATTTCTCAGGTAGAAATATAGATTCTAACCCTCTTTTAATTTTACCCCAAAATCCGATTTTTGTATCTTCTGGTAATGAGCGTGTCATCTGTTAATCTCCGGTTAATAAATTCTGCGGTGGTTGTTTGATAAAATTGATGAATTAATCCAAAAATGTTAGGTGTATTTAGGGAGGGGTTTGGCGAGAAAACCTCGCCCCTACGTCTGCTCTATTCTGTGAGGCGTTCACGCCTCTAAGCCCTGAAGGGCTTACTACTCGTAGTGAGGCGTTCACGCCTCTAAGCCCTGAAGGGCTTACTACAATGGACTAACCTGGACTCAATGTAAACCTTGATAATATTCTCCATTTCCAGAGAATTCAGAAAAATTAGAATCAGGATACCCGTTTAAATCTTGGAGAAGCCTATGATCCAAAATATTTAACTTTCTATTATAACGTAGTCATCTATATTTGTGTTCAACCCTCATCTGAAACTCAGAAACCGGGTTTCTCGGTCTGTTTAAAGGTTCTCAGAAATTGGGTTTTTCAACAAGATTTCTATTCAGCAGCAAAGTTATTACAGAAACCCGGTTTTTTTCCGGGTCTAGCAGTTTTCCCTGAAGTGAGGCACAATTAAGGATTATGCTTCCTTGTGAGTAGGTCTTAATTTAACGGACAATGGCATCATATTCCTCAATTGCTGTTCGAGAGCTTCCTCTGTTTCCTCTACCGGAAGTGGTTTTATTTCCAGGTAGACCTCTACCTCTGCATATTTTTGAGTTTCGTTATCGGATTATGATGAATACCATCCTGAATACGGATCGCCGTTTTGGGGTATTGATGTTTGATCCGAATCAAGGTCAAGTCGCTTCCGTGGGTTGCTGTGCCGAAATTGTCCAATACCAACGTTTACCCGATGATCGAATTAAAATGCTGACGTTAGGACAGCAACGGTTTCGGGTATTAGAAGCGGTTCGGGAAAAACCTTATTTGGTGGGTTTGGTAGAATGGATCGAAGATGAACCCCCCCAACAGGATTTAAGACCGTTAGCAACGGAAGTAGAGCGTTTGTTGCGCGATGTGGTTCATCTCTCAGGAAAGTTGATGGAACAAAATATTGAGCTTCCTGATGATATTCCTGATTTACCCACAGAACTTTCCTATTGGGTTGCGAGTAATCTCTATGGAGTCGCAACGGAACAACAAACCCTATTAGAGATGCAAAATACTGTCGCGCGTTTGGAACGGGAAGTTGAAATTTTAACATCAACTCGTAACCATTTAGCGGCACGAACGGCTTTAAAAGATGCGTTGGAATAGGGAAGAATAATTGGTGCGTGCGCTTACTCCTGGGTTTGTACCTTGCTAACGAGTTAGACCGGGTTGGAATAGGGAAGGAATTGGTGCGTGCGCTTACGCTTACGCACCCTACGGGTTAAGGACTTGGGGGTAAGGATAAGGGCTGCTTCATTGGGGATTTGCCATTTTTTGAATGTCCGTTTTGTTCAATTGGAGTCGCATCAGGAATGAGCGGATCAGAAGATAAAAATAATTCCCGAATCAGTCTAGCGGCGGCTCGTTGGGCTAATTCTCCAGCTACTTTTTGACTCAACTGTCGAACTTCGGGTTTAACAATTAAACTCGGAACACGCTGCACTAATAGCATCGGATCAAACCCTTTTGTTTCCTGGAGAATACTAACAATGCGTTGAATTTGTTCTAAATTGTTTGGAGTTGATGGAGGTTGAGGTTCTTTTGCAGGAGTAGAAATGGGTTTTACCCCCAGCCATTCAGCGACTTTAGATTGAGCCGTTGTCAACGCATTACGAGAAGCAACATCAATACTTTGAACAAACTCATTAGCTAATCGTTCTCGGATAAATTCTCCCCGTTCTGAAAATAAAAAATCTAGGGTTTGATTCAACACTTCATTAATATCATAATCATCACTATTTCGAGCGTTTTTGAGTAAATTTTCTAATCGATTCCATCGAAATGATCCGTCTTTAAACAATAAATCTTTCAAAGACGTTCTTAATTCAACGGAAGGATCGGTTAACAATCGTTTAGCCACATAAGGATAAGCTTTACTTAAGACTTTAAAGTTGGGATCAACATTAATAGCAATGCCTTCTAATGTCACCAAAGATCGAATAATTAACGCATAGTAGGCTGGAACTCGGAAGGGATAATCATACATTAATTCCGAGAGTTGATCCGTAATACTCTTAAAATTCAATTCAGCAACACTCGCCCCTAACGCATTACTAAACACTTTTTCTAAAGCCGGAATAATCGGAGTTAAATCGGTATCGGGCGTTAAAAATTCTAATTTGACATAATCTTTGGCTAACCCTTCAAAATCTCGATTCACTAAATGGACAACGGCTTCTAATAACCCATAGCGTTGATAAGGTTTAACCTCGCTCATCATACCAAAATCGAGATAAACTAACTTACCATCGGGACTGGCTAATAAATTACCCGGATGGGGATCAGCATGAAAAAACCCATGTTCTAATAATTGCCTTAAGGAACATTGCACCCCCACTTCAATTAAGTAACGGGCATCAATGCCTTGGGCTGCAACTTCTTCTAAATTCGTTAATTTAGAACCGTTGATCCACTCCATTGTTAATACACGGCGTCCCGTATATTCCCAATAAATTCGAGGCACATAAATATCCTGAATATTGCCGTAAAGTTGTCGAAATCGTTCCGCATTTCGTCCTTCATGGTTGTAGTCCATTTCTTCATAAATACGACCCCCAAATTCATCCATGATGGCGACTAAATCACTACGGATAAACTTAAAGGTTTTCTTAGCCCATTGTGCTAAGGTTCGTAAAATATAAATATCCAGGGCAATGCTTTCAGATAACCCCGGACGCTGGACTTTAACCGCGACAACTTCCCCAGTTTTTAATTTACCTTTATAAACTTGTCCTAATGATGCTGCTGCTAAGGGATCAGGACTTAATTCAGCATAGATATTTTCTGGGCGATCGCCTAATTCTTCTTCAATAAATTGATAAGCAACTTCATTGGCAAAAGGCGGGAGTTGATCTTGTAATTGGGTTAATTCTTCTAAATATAAAGGAGGAACTAAATCCGGTCGAGTGGATAAGGCCTGTCCCACTTTAATAAATGCCGGGCCGAGTTCTGTTAAGGTGGTTCGTAGTTGAATGGCGCGTTTGCGATCCGTTTTCAGGTTTGTTCCGCCTTTGCCATCTAACCATAATCCCAAGGCAAAAAAACCCAATTTCCCTATAATGCTTAACAGGCGTCCCCAAACTTGGAACACACGAGAACGGTAATAATCTGCAATGGCAATCGGATCGTAGCGTAATGCAGGTTGATTCGATTCATCAAGGCTTGTCACCTCTGGCGGTTGAGGCAGTTGGTGATGTTCCTCCACAAATTCTGAGGAGACATCAATGGTTGCAGGGGGAACGGATCTGCTCGGTTGCAGGGGAGTAATCGTCATAAGAGGTGAATCTGAATCAAGCTGGGGCTTTGCAGGCAATACCGTCTTGACTTCCATAAATGTAGGACTTAGGTGGGAATTTCTGTTAACTATTGTAACAATATCTCAATCAAGTCCTTTACCTCCCCAGAAAGACCGTCCGATTGATGGGGAATTAACCTACTCACCATCCCCTGTTTCTGTTGTGTGGGTCAGTCGGTTGCAAATATTTAAGAGATAGAGACGGGTACTCACCGGAAGGCGGGGTAAGGGAGCTTCCAGATTTGGCCAGGTGGGTAAATCGAAGCAGGGACAACAATTAGGAGGCATTCCGGCAACTTTCACGGGCACCGAGAGAGAACAACGGGCACAGGATTCAATTTCCCATTGTGAGGAAAGCAAATCTTCAATGGTTTGCTCTGTGCCTTCCAAATAGCACTCTCCAGAGTCAGGGGAGAGGATTTCCTTCCAGCAGTCCTCAAACTCGCGACTATACCTGTCTCCTTGAACGACAGGTTGGGGTAAGCGAGATTCTGCACCGTTGCGAATTAAGACTTTTTTACCTAACTGAAACCAGTAGGCTAAATATTGTTTAACTTGGTGTTGTGAAGCCATAAGTCTACTGTTTTAAGGTTTTAATTGCTAAATTTAAGGTTGACGGAGCAGAAATTTAACCTAAAAGCAGAGCCAATCGACTAATGGGTATTTCCTTATTTTTATTCTAGGGGTTAAATTGCCTCTTAACTCCTCCCTAAATCTATATTAATCCTAAAATTAAATTCTGAATAGGATAAATATTTTACAATTACTTTCGAGGAATCTCTACTCCTTTAATACCGATGAGATGGCTTTGTTTTGGTAAAAACATAGAGTTTAATTATAAATATGTACTATATTATCGATTGATAACTAGGTTCTCTTTTATGTATTAATAAATATAACAAATAAATTAATTTTTGTAAATCTTCATAAAGATAGATTTTTGTTTTTTAAATGATGAGCAATAATTGATTGTATTCATAGACTTTTAAAATAAATTCTAAAAAAGCAATATCCTTTAGCAATCAATCCGTAAATGATGAGAATATAGATTCTAAATTAATACTTTTAAAGCTCTTTATCAAAAATTAGAAAATAAATTTATTGATTAATGTTAATAATTATTCTACCCAAAACTTGCGGTGAAGGAGTTAAGGTAGATATCTAAGAAACTTGCTAACAGAGAATAAAAGGGTTGAGGAGTAGCCTAAAATCATCCTTTGGGCCAGAATTCTTAAAAGTTGTTAATGGATTGTACCCAAGGGTGACTTCCCCTCTACACTCAAAAAGGAGATCTGTCCAAAAGCGACCAGCCATTATGTCAAGTACAAACCTACAAGCCTCAAATTCCGATACAACACCTCATACAGCCCGCCATCAAATTGTGATTGTTGGGGGAGGAGCCGGAGGAATTACCGTCGCCGCCCAACTGATGCGGAAAGATTCCAGCCTGGATATTGCCATTATTGAACCCTCCGAGAAACATTACTATCAACCTGCTTGGACATTAGTGGGTGGGGGTGTTTATAATATTGAAGATACGATTAAAGACGAAAAAGACTGTATTCCCCCCGGTGTCAAGTGGATTAAAGCTTATGCGGATAAATTTGAACCGGAAAATAATTTAGTTATTACCCAAGATGGGCAGCGCATTCAGTATCAATACTTAGTGGTTTGTCCAGGGATTCAAATTGATTGGCATTTAGTCGAAGGATTAAAAGATGCCATTGGTAAAAATGGAGTCACCAGTAATTATTCCTTAGAATACGCGCCTTATACTTGGGAATTGTTAAAGAATTTTAAAGGGGGAACGGCAATTTTTACCTTTCCATCCACACCGATTAAATGTGGAGGAGCACCCCAAAAGATTATGTATTTAGCGGATGATACCTTCCGCAACAATGGGGTACGGGAAAAAAGCCAGGTTATGTATTGTACAGCCGTTGGCAAAATGTTCCCCATTCCGGGCTATTGTGAAGCCTTAGAAAAAGTTGTGGAACGTCGCAATATTGATGTTAAGTATCAACATAATCTCAAAGCCATTAAACCGGAAACCAAAGAAGCAATTTTTACTGTAAACGGTGTGGAGGAAATCAGGATTAAATATGATTTAATTCACGTCACACCACCCATGAGTTCCCCAGATTTTATTAAAAATAGTCCCTTAGCAGTACAACCGGGGGGATGGGTAGATGTGAATAAAACGACATTACAACATAACATTTATCCGAATGTATTTGCGTTAGGAGATGCGTCTTCCCTACCGACTTCTAAAACCGCAGCAGCAATTCGGAAACAAGCCCCTGCATTAGTGGAAAATCTCTACAGTTTAATTCAGTCTCAAAAACTAACAGGAAGTTATGATGGTTATACCTGCTGTCCGTTAATTACGGGTTATGGAAAAACGATTATGGCGGAGTTTACCTACGAGTGTAAACCCGACTCTAGTTTTCCCTTTGACCCCACACAAGAACGTTATAGTATGTGGTTAGCCAAGCGTTATATTTTACCTTGGTTATATTGGAATCGGATGTTAAAAGGTGCCCCCTTTGAGGCAGACCGTTTGAAGCCGTTGAAAGGTTAATTTTATTTTAGAAGCCGGTTTTTTTCAAAGAACTTTAGGGAGAACTTAAAGCTTAAAAAAATCCGGTTTCTAGGAAAAAAAGAGTTTTAAGATTAAAAGTGAAAAGAACAACTTGTATTAATTAAATTAAACATTCCCTCCCTTAAATAGAATCCTATTTTTTAAAGAAATTCATATTTTATATTGTTAAGCTAACCCAACTATTATCCTACATTAAAAAAAGCCCAAATTATTGCTATGCAACAATTTGGGCTTTTATTTTTTCCAATTTAATCGGAAATTAAATCTTCTGAAATATCTACGGAATGGGGGTTGTAAGTTAACCAGAGATGCTTAACTTCGTTCACCCTGACATAGGGGAAAGTAGGATATTAAGTTGCACGCTGTTCAACTAACACTTGATAAGCAGCATTAAAATCACCCGTTGTAATCCGAATTTCAGTCGGGTCAGTCATTCCCTGATGTCGATAACGACGAATGGCTACCAGTGCGGCTTGGTTACATAATAATGCTAAATCCGCCCCATTCCAGCCTTCCGTTGCTTCGGCCCAATAACCTAAATCCACATCCTGTAAAGGACGTTCATCGTTATGGACTTGTAAAATTGCTAAACGACTAGAAGCACTCGGTAAATCCACTTTTAACTGTAAATCCAACCGTCCCGCCCGTAATAAGGCTGGGTCTAACGCATCCGGGCGGTTTGTAGCCCCAATCACCAAAATCGTCGCCCCCGTTTGCAATCCATCTAACTCGGTCAAAATTTGTCCCACAACTCGGTCACTCACCCCAGAATCCCCGCTATAACGGCCTCTTGCTGGAGCTAAGGTATCAATTTCATCAATAAACACCACACAAGGCGCAGCTTGACGAGCTTTGGCAAATAACTCCCGTACCGCTTGTTCACTGGCTCCCACCCATTTACTCAGAAGTTCCGGGCCATTAATACTAATAAAATTCGCTCGCGCCTGAGATGCAACGGCTTTCGCCAATAAGGTTTTCCCCGTTCCCGGTGGCCCCCAAAGCAAAATGCCTTTGGGTGCTTGGGCTTTGGTTTGCATATATAATTGGGGATGGAGTAAAGCCCCTTCCACAGATTCCTGTAGGGTTTGTTTAATTTGTTCAAGTCCGCCAATATTGTCCCAAGCGATATGGGGAGATTCCACTTCCACAGACCGCAACACCGCAGGTTTAACTTCCTTGAGGGCTTGCAAAAAGTCGGCTTGGATGACCGTCATGATTTCTGGAATTTTGGATTCAATCGTAGGAACCTGACGGCGCAAAGCACTATAGGCCGCTTTCTGGCAAACTGCTTTTAAATCTGACCCCACAAATCCCACGGCATTATCCGCAATCAACGCTAAGGAAACCGATTCATCTAAGGGCATGGAACGGGTGAGAATCTGGAGAATTTCTAAACGTCCATTGCGGTCAGGAACCCGAAACTGCACTTCTCGGTCAAACCGTCCGGGGCGACGTAAGGCAGGATCAAGATGGTCGGGGCGGTTCGTGGCGGCAAGAACAATCACCCCTTGAGCTTGGGAAAAGCCATCCATTAAACTCAGCAGTTGGGCAACGAGTCGTTTTTCCACTTCCCCTTCCACTTTGCTGCGGTCGGGAGCCATGCTATCAATTTCGTCAATAAAAACGATACAAGGCGCATTTTTTGCGGCTTTCTCAAAAATTCCTCGCAGTCGTTGTTCAGCTTCCCCATAATATTTACTCATCACCTCTGGCCCCACTAAGGCAATATAGTTAACACCGAGTTCTTCCGCCAGGGCACGGGCGGTCAGGGTTTTGCCTGTTCCTGGGGGGCCAACCAACAGCACCCCACGAGTGGGTTCGAGTCCTAATTTCGCTAATAAGTCGGGGCGTTTTAGGGGAATGGCAATCAGTTCTTTGAGTTCTTTGAGAACTTCTGTCAATCCGCCAACGTCTTTAAGGGAAGGGGTGGTAGCTTCTTCTGGGGGTGTCATAGTGTCTTCAAATCCTGAATCTGAGGGGGAAGATGAGCGACTGCGATTGACCTCAAAATCACCCCCACCAGAACTGCTCGTGCGGGGAATGCCGCCTGGACGGGGAATCCCACCCGAACGGGGAATATTACTCAAGGGACGAGAACTAAACTGCACTTCAGTTTTAATTTCTCCTTTTTCAAGTTTTTCTTCTAAGGTTTTCGCCAGTTCGACTAATTGCTCAAAACCTTTGAATAACTCTGTCATAAAATTTCTCCTGAATCAATTGAACAATAGAGGCTGGGTAGATAAGATGGGGTTGAGGAATCTAAGGTTTAACACCTATAGTAGCGATGAGTCCAGGTAAAAAACCGAAAAACCGGGGTTTCAATGATTTCTCATGTCCTAATTGCACCAGGGGGTTGCTATCAATGCCTTTAAAACAGAAGATCGGCAGCCCCTTGAACTCGCGCCAGAGGTGCCACTGACCGAGGTAAACTCGGTAAGCGAATCAGAGTTTGATCCGGGAATAAATCCCGATCAATTTCCTCATGCGCGTGATAACGGTTCTGCACGACATAACGTTGATAGACTCCCATTTTTTTCAAAGATGCTGTTAATCGAACTTGTTCGGCAACAATGGCATCTTGGGCTTGGAGAATCCCAATAAATTCTGTATGTTGGGGATTTTTTAGTTTTTTCTGGGCTTGCATCACTTGTTGTCTTAAGGTTCGCAATCGCCCCATTAAATCTAAACGCCCTAATACATTTTGATACTTCATCCACAGCTTAAAAATCCAAGCTAACCACTCCCCTAAAGCGGTTGGCATTTCTAAAAAACGCAGAAGATGACCGGTAGGAGCCGTATCTAAAATAATTAAGTCTTGTTGTTTCTGGTCTAATAAATCCATGACGGTTACTAACGATAACATTTCATCAATTCCCGGTAAGGATTGAGCTACTATTTGTCGCCAAGCTTCGGGAGTATAGGCCAGTTTTATCGATCCGTCTTCCTTGCCTTCACCGCTAATCATTTCTGCAAGTTCCCATAAATAATCATTGCGAAATTGCTCTAAAACAATATCAGCATCGACTTCTTGACCACTTAAATTGGAGGTTAATTGTGTGGGTTGATGTCCTAATTTTTCCCCAAAGGCATCTCCTAAAGAATGGGCTGGATCAATAGAAATAATCCGAATATTTTTCTCAGGATAACGATGGGCTAATCCCCAACCCAGGGCAGCAGCAACGGTTGTTTTACCTACACCTCCCTTTCCTCCAATGATAATTAATTGACGTTTTTCAGCAATAAAATCGCTAAAACTAGGGAGAATTTTTTCGGGCCATTGGATAGGAGGTGGGGGAACTAATTCTACAGTGTCAAGGGTTTGAATTTGGCTCATGATTAAATCTAAAGCTTCACCCCCTAGAGGTTCTGTTGATTGTTGGGGAAGGGTAAAAATGGCATCTTGACCCGGAAGTTTAAGGAATTTACTCAGAAGTTCTTGTTGTTCGCTATAGCGATCTAAGTTGAGGTTTGATGGGGATAAAATTCGATTGATAAATAAACTACCGCAGGGAATATTTAAGTGCTGCAAACTCTTGAGTAATCGTTCGGTTTCTAATAAACTCATCGGTTCTGCAATTGCCACGACTAAACAAACGGTGAAACTGGCATCTTGCAATAGTTGTTTTCCTTCGGTTAATTCCGATTTCATTTTAACTAAGAAATCATCCACTTCATCCGCATTGTAAGTTTTTACAAAGGTTTGGGAGATGACTCGATGTTTTTCTTGAAATAATTCTAAAGAATTTAAAATAATCTCTAAAAAATCTTTAATTCCTAATAAATTTAAGGTATGACCGGAAGGAGCCATATCAACAACAATTCGATCAACGATTTTTTCAGTGAGTAATCGTTGAATTTCTAATAACCCCATAATTTCATCTAAACCGGGCCAGTCTAAATCCCAAACAGGGGTTAAATCTTCGCCTTCAACAAAGCTACCTCGTTCAACTAAGAGTTCTAAAAATTTTCCATATTTTTCTTTAAATTCTAATAGTAATTTTCCCGCATCTAACGCTCTAACCTTTAAATTTGGTAAGTCTTTTAAAGGTAATGCTTGATCTAAGACTTGTGTTTGTAAGATATCTCCTAAAGAATGGGCTGGATCTGTTGAGATTAATAGGATTTGTTCATCAGGAAATAATTGAGCCCAACGACGAGCAAATCCACAGGAAAGGGTGGTTTTTCCCACTCCTCCTTTGCCACTAAACATGACTAAATGGCGAGTGTCATAAGGGTTAAGAATGTTGTTTACAGGGTGAAAGTTAATCATATAGAAACTCAGTTAAATAAAGTGATAGGGTGGAGAAACTTGTCCTAATTGCAATTCCCAACGGGGACAAACTTTCTGCCAATTCAAGAAATGATTAGTTAGGAAAGGTTCATCTTGACAAGGCACTAAAAGATAAATTCGTGATTCTGCTCCTGGACAAGCATTGATAATCGTTGATTGATACTGATCGGTAACTAAATGAACGACCTTTTGCCATTCTGTTGCTTGCAGGATATAAAAGTTTTGTTGGGTTTGATAGTGCTGTTTTTTAACTAAAAAATATTGTCTTCCCGTCATCTCAGAACCTAAAACAGGTTCCTCTAACTTACGAGGAATACATTTTAAAATATATTCCCCTTTTCCTTGGAGTTGTTGGAGTTTTTTTTGGTATTCTTCGCTATTAGAACCGAGATGATCAAGTAAATTGTCTCCCTCTAAAAAAGACGTGCCAAAACGTAAGGGCAAAACTGTCGTTTGCTGAAACAATTCGCAGATGACACGATCATGGGATAAAACAGCTTGAATTAAGCGTTCATTATCCTTTTGTAAGGCATCTAAACAGACGTCTGGTTCTACTAGAGCCGAGATTTTTCCTGAAGCCATCAGTAAGACTGGGCTGGCAATTCCAACAGGTAATTTCAAGATCTGTTTTGGAGTTTTTAAAAAAGCGTAAGTATATAAATTATATAATTTCATAGGGCTGGCAAAAGAAATTTTTCAAAAATTTTACAAATCTTTGTATTTGAAAGTGAAATTTCAGTTTTAGTCTTTTTTTAAGAAAACCATGTATAACATCCAATTCCTCGCTATAATATTATAAACTATTCAGGAATTCTTATGACAAGCAATCGTGTTAAAGGCCCAATCAAACCTAAAATCAGCACCATGCCTCGGAATAAATCTGAAGCATCTCAGCAACTTGAATTGTATAAGTTGATTACTGAAAAACAGCGTATCCAAAAAGAATTACAATTGATGGAGCAGCGACTTCAACAGTTAAAAAATCGTCTCACGGTTCTGAATCATCAAATCGATAGTACAGAACAGAATATTCAAGATTTACGCCAAGCTAATCCCACTATACCTAAAATGCTTCATCCTTCTAAACCGATTGCTCAGTCTTCTAATTTCCAAGCCTTTTACCTGGAATATTAAAACTGAAGAGTGCGGGTTAAAGATGGGAATTTCTTTAATTCTTTACCTTGTAAAACCCGCTTTTTTAAGATCATGATAGAAAAAAAAATAATCCTATCTCTAGCTTTTATCAATCGATGAGATTAGGAAAATGCAAGAATAGGATTTTAATTCAACAATAATTTTTATCTTTTTCTACTCATGAAGGTGATCAGGATATTGAGGCTAGTTCTCTACAGACTCTTCTTCTAAAGCCTGAATTTTTAATAAAAGTTCTTCTTCCTGAATTTCAAACTCTTCCTCAGAAATGTTGCCCATATCATAAGCTAGTTGTAATGATAATAATAATTTGTGCAAATTTTCAGTGTCATCATATTCCGTATTTGCACGCTCTTCAATTTTCTCTCCGATCCAGATTAAGCCATTCAGGGGCCCGGTAACAGGAAAGCATAAAAGATCAAGAAACATAACTGATACTCTCCTTACATGAGTTGAGCAAAGGTATAAGGTGCTGTTAAATTGTTGTAGCGAATTCGCAAGCGATCGCCAAATTGTTGATCGATCGCTTCAACTTTCTGACTAAATTCAGATTCTTGATCCCAAGGAATTAAATAAGCCGTATTGTAAATCATGTCATCCATCATCGGCTCGTTTTCTACAACCTCTTGAGCACAGTGATTTAATTGATCTCGAAAGACCTGAACAATTTCTTGTTTACATTGGTATAAGCTGTTTTCAATCCTTTGACCAATATAGATAATTTCTTCCATCGTTAACGTTTTGCCGAGCATATCATCCCGTTGTTTTTTTAACTCCTGATTACACTCGAGAATTCTTTTTAATTCAGACGGGCTATCCCAAAAAATCTTAATGCTAACTTCTCGTTTTCCTGACAATTTGGTAAATAACTCTTTGAGTTGATTTTGATAAGGGATAATCAATTGTTCTATCACCGTTTCCCAGGTTTTCACAACCAATCCAAAACGCAATGGTAGCAAAGTACGGAACCCTGCTTCCATTACGTTTTCTAGGACTTTTTCATGACAGATTAGATAGCGACGGGAAGCCAAATATTTCTCTTTATGAACAACAGAGTAGAGAAAACTAAATCCTTCAATGACTTCACTGTGAACGAGTTCATGATCAATCCCTTCCCAAACCATTTCGTCAGGAATCTGATCGGCAAATATTCCATATAAATAAAGACCCGTAGCCATAAATCATCTCCAAAATTAAAGGGGCTGAGAAGTTAGCACTAAACGAAGCTTTAGATGAATTAAATCAAGTTTAGCTAAACCTAAATCGACATTTCCTTCTACAACAACTCCAGTATTTAAAAGTCGGTCAACCAATTCTAATATAGAAGGACTGGCGCTATATTCTCCAGGGTAATAGCTTCCTGGGGAGGGTAAAAGCGTACCAAATTCTCCAAGATTGATATTCAAATCTTTCGGATCGACTTCAAAAATTGCACACAAATGGAGAATTTGCTCTTGTAATTTTTGCAAACTTTCTGCGGCTCTATCTAAATCAGCTTCGCTGAGAATTTTGCCTTCTTCCATGCGGCGAATGATTTGAGCTTCTAACAGTTGACGTACCAGTTCTACCACCGTTAACAGTAAAGGTGCTAAACCCCCTTTACTATGAGTTGTTTCAGAAGTCGGTAAGATCTCAGGGGCAGTATCACAAGGTGTGCAAACAAGTGTCATAATCGCAGTTAGTAAATAGGTTTTTGGCGACGAAGCTCAAGCCTTGAATTTCGCAAACTTGAAATTTTCTCTAAGTTTAAATGAGGCAAACTACCTCCTAACTTGTTAGGACTTAAGCAAAGAATTGTTTGGCTTTTGGGAATGTTTTTCATTGTTCGGACTGGTATCATGGCTTTCTATTGCACTCGATTGGGTTAAGGATTTTAAGGCTTTAAGTTCAGCTTCTAAGCTCTGGAGTCGCTGTGAAAGTTCTTGATTTTCTGTTAATAAAGCTTGAGATTGACTATTAAGATAGGGATCACTTTCCCACCAATTAATTCCAATCTCCCGTGCTTTATCAACAGAGGCAATTAATAGACGAATGCGGATATGTAGAAGTTCAGTAGAAGCGATTGCCACAGAAATATCGCCAGCAATCACAATTCCTTTATCTAAAACTCGTTCAAGGATATCCGCTAAACTAGAACCTTGAGTAGCCGTTGTTATGGAGCTATTTGAGTGGCTTTTGATGGGGGGAGCAAAAGTGGAGGAAGTCACGGTTGGTTTCACTCAAAAAGAATATAAAACTGGTCTTGTTGTTTCAACAATTTCTTTTGCAGTAAAGAACGAACAGCTTTTTCTGCTTGATTTTGCTTGAGGTTTAAAGTTTTGTAAATTTCATGAAAGCTGGCTTTGCGGGTTTGCTGCAAATAATTATAAATTTTCTGTTCATGTTCCTTTAAAGCATCAGGAGGTAACGCACTGGCATTTGGACTACCCGTTTCTTCTACAACAGGTAAGGATTCTGTTGGATTCTCGTTAAGAATTTCCCATAAAATAGTTGTCGATTGATCGATGGGTAAATTAGTCCGTGATAAGAGAACATCTGCACAAATATCGCGGAAATCTGCGTGATTGGGGGTGGCAACAATCTCGTGTTCGGCGCAGACTTTGGCAATCATTAAACAAGAACGCAAACCTGATGTTTTTTCAGCCGTAGTTTTCAGACGGAAAGTTTTGACGAGGTTGACAATAAATAACGCATCTTCTCGACGAATACCCGTTTTTTGGGCGAGAATTTCAGTCTGAGTCAGTTCATCCGGTTCTGGCATATTAATGGTTACCAACCGATCCATTAAGGCATCTTGGGTAGCATGAACGCCACAATATTCTTCCGGGTTAGAGGTAAAAATTGCCCGAAACTGAGAATGGACTTGCAGGTAATCGGGTTGATTGCTAGTGGGCGGCAGGGTCAGAATTTTTTCTTCTAAGGCGGAGAGTAAAACGTTGTTGACTTCGGGTCGAGAACGGTTAAATTCATCATAAACTAACGTAAATCCTTCTCGACAGGCCATCGTCAATCGAGAATCCACCCAATTATGTTTGAGCTCGTCCTCAACTTTGAGAACGCTGTGGATATAGTTATCCATCAGTTTTTTGTGGGTATAACCTGACTGAGAGCCAATTAAATCGGAACTGGTGAAGTCATCATCTCCGAAAATTAGCATGACGGGTCTAGCTAAACAATTGGCCAGGTGCATGGCTAGTGTGGTTTTTCCGGTTCCGGCAGGGCCACGCAGATGAATGGAAAAACCAGAGTGCAGGTAACGTAAAGCCCGGGTTGTAATTTGATGAATTGAAGGTGTGACGACAAATTGACCAGGGCGAACGCGGAGGACGGATCTTCTTGTTTGAGGTTCAGCAACTGTCATGGTTGAAATCTAGTAAACGTCAATAAATTTTTTGAGAAGTTTGATGAAGAAAGTTGACAAATTGCAAACAAATGTGCTATTTTGTAAATACAGTTATATATAGTTACCAAAGCTACAATTCTTGCAAATCTGTTAGCGGTAAGACTAACCGTTATAGCCTGCTAAGGGGAAGAGGTAACTAGCCCTTAGTTTTCAGGAATCCTGTATCCGCTAGGACAGGAGTTCTACTTCTAGGTTGAGTTTTGGATCTCAAAAGAAGTAGGATTAGTCATACCAGGTTGAAAACCTAAAACTCATTGTTGTATTTTAATGATAACCCTCTAGTTTAGCTCGATAAAAAGCGACTAGAGGGGTTTTTTTATCCTAGTCTTTGAGCTTGGTTAAAACAAACCAGGAGAATTATTTTCCAAAAACATAGATAGACAACTCTTGGCGAAATTGGCGCAAATCTTGTTTTTGCTGCTTCGCTTGAGCTAGACGTTCTTTTTGGATAGCTGTTAAAAACACCCGATTTTCTTGTTTCAATTTTTTGTGGAATTGACTTAGAGAAATCGCTTGTTTCTTGGCTTGAGACAGACGTTCTTTTTGGATAGCTGTTAAAAACACCCGATTTTCTTGTTTCAATTTTTTGTGAAATTGACGTAGGGAAATCGCTTGCTCTTCAGCTTGTTGTTGTCTTTTAACTTGGGTAGCCGACAGAAAAGCTTGAGTCTCTTGGCAGAGTTCAGCCACTTCTTCTGCAACAGATAAACGCTCCTGTCGGAATTTTTCCATGAGAGCAGTCATGGGGTTTTCCTCAATAACACTAAATCATGACTAACCCCACTCATCAGCCGAATGTTGACAGCGACTGACTGGGGTTAAACAGTACAAATACCTGCTTTTCCCGCTCCCTCATCCTATGGAGTCTTTACGAAGGTAAGGGGATAAAAGAAAAGCAGACACTTGTTGAGAACTTGAAGATTCCTCAACCACAAGATTGAAGAATCTATTATTAATCTTAGGCAGGAACCGCAGCAGATTGAGTCAGACCAACGGCTTCAGCATATTTCAGGTAGGTTTCAACAGAAGCGATAACGACGCGGGCTTCAATTGCTAACAGTTCAATTCCCACAAGAGAGACACGAGCCCAAGCATCAATAACAATCCCTTTATCAAGAATGCGATCAATAACTTCAGCTAAACTAGAGGAAGAATTTGTTTTTTCGACAGCCATGGTTTTGTACCTTTATTACTCATTGTTGTTTATTTTGTCTGGGGTTAAGAAGTCTTTCACCTCTCCCTGACACTTTGAATCATATCAATAATTTTTCAAATTTGTCAACACTTTTACAAAAGTTTTTTGTTAAATAATGTAAAGCTTATTTTGGTTTTTTCAAAAGGTTTTTAGGGCATTATGTAATAATGTAAAGTTTATTTTGGTACAATTACGGATATTTTGATTAAACATAAGAGAAATTACGGTCAAGAAAATTGCTCTAACATCAATACTTTGATTAGGATCAGGGTAGAATTTTTGTCTGAGATCAGTTAACATTCATTAAAAATGCAACTTTTTATATGAATTTCTTCCTCTCAATATGAATACTACCCGACTTAAAACTCCTTACAGTGCTAGGGTTTGAGGTATTTTCAAGGGTTAAGTCAGAAGTCTTGAATTCCCTGGCAATACTTACACCACCAAAAATTGATTTAAGAGTTTGGATGAATACAACCGTAAATATACGGATACAACCGTAAATATACGGATGTATGCTTACGGCAGTACGGAGATCTTATCGCTTGAAACAGCCTCTTCTTTGGATGGAATGCCAATGATCTAATATAATGAGAAGGCAGAAGACAAAGGATACTCAACCATTTAATAATGCAACAAACGTGAACTCTTGACTTTTGACTCCCGTTATGAATTGACTTGTCGCTTAACTTCCTGTTCAATTTGCTGGGGAATTTTAGCGAGTTCTGCCGAAAGTTGTTGTAGAGATTGTTCTACTTTTTGATGTAGTTCATTCATTTGGTGTTGTTGTAAATTTCCCCATTGAGGTAATTGATTAATAAATTGTTGAAGATCGACAATAACATGAGTTAAGCTATTGATTTGTTCCAATTCAGGGCGTTTTTGGAACGTTTGGACAATAACTTCTAACTCCGATTGCATCATCGTTAAGGTTTTTTCTAATAAATTTTGACGTTCTAATAGATTTTGAATCACGATCATTAAAGATTGTAATTCCTGAGCTAATTGAGGATTCGGAGTAAAGGCCAGCCCTGAAGAAATATTCAAAGTATTAATTGTATTTTTTAATTGATCCATTAATTGATCTAAATCCGCTTGATGTTGCTGAACTAAGCTTTTTGTATGGGTAGCACTTTTCCGAGCTTGTTGGGCCAATAATTGACGATTCAACCAATTCAATCCTAAAGCTAAAGATCCCGGAATCACTGCATAAGTTATGGGTTGTCCGGTGAGAAGACTAAAAGAACCAATAATTGCAGCAATAATCAAAATTAATTCTACGATTTCAGGCCATCGTTTATGATTCAGCATATTAATACTCTCAAGTGAAGTTAAATAAAGGCTTCTGGTAAAGAAGGAGAATCGTGGACGCTGCTTTAAAAGTAACAATCCCGATAATCACCTCCCCTAAATTTGCAAAATCAATCGAGCCAAATTAAAATAAATTAACACCCCTAAAACATCAACAGCCGTGGTAATAAACGGTGCTGACATTAAAGCCGGATCTAATCCTAATGAACGGAATAAAAAGGGCAAAGAAGAACCCGCCACCGAAGCTAAGATGGAAATCGCGACTAAACTAACTCCCACCGCCACAGCAACAGATAAATTGCCTTGGACAACAAATGTATTTGCCCAAATTGTAGCTAAAATTCCTAAGATTGAACCTAATAATGCTCCCGCTAATCCCTCGCGGATAATGACTTGTAATGGCCCCATTGCCCGGATTTCATCGGTATTCATCCCCCGAATCACAACAGTAGACGATTGCGCCCCCACATTGCCTCCTGTTCCCGTCAGTAAGGGAATAAAAAACGACAGTGCCACCACCTGATGTAACAGATCCTGTTGCATTTTCAAAATTGAACCCGTGACACTATTTGTTAAGAGTAAAACTAATAACCAAACCACCCGTCTGCGGGCGATTGTTAGCAAATTTGCCTGAAAATAATTATCGCCATCGGTTTGCACCCCCCCCAAAGCATAAATATCTTTTGTGGCTTCCTGTTGAATAATATCTAACACATCATCAACGGTAATAATTCCCACTAATCGCCGTTCACTATCTACCACTGGAATTGCTAAAAAATCGTACCGTTGAATAATATCAGCGACTTCCTCTTGATCGGTGTCCGTTTGCACAGAAACAATATCCTGATTCATAATTTCACCGACGGTTTGTTCTAGTTGGGCGGTGACTAAATCCCGCAAGGATAAAATTCCCAATAACCGCCGATCTGAGTCGGTCACATACAGAGAATAAATCGTTTCTGTGACATGGGCTAAACTGCGAATTCGTTCTAAACTTTGGCTAACGGTAAAATATTCTTTGAGGGAAACATACTCCGGCGTCATGATTCGTCCGGCGGTTCCCGCTTCATAGCCTAATAACAACGCCGTTGATTGACGTTCTGTGGGGCTTAATTCGGCAACAATTCGCCGCACAACGGAGGCGGGTAACTCCTCAAATAAACGCGCTCGGTCATCCGGTGACATTTTATCTACAATGTCGATGACTTCTTGGCGCTTGAATTTTTCGCAGAGAGATTGTTGAACGCTGGAGTCGAGTTGTTCGTAGACTTCGATCGCCTCATCTTTGGGTAATAACCGAAAAGCAATCACCTGCATGGTTTCGGGTAAACCTTCGATCGCCTCGGCGATATCCGCCGGTTGTACAGGCTTCAGGATGCTTTTGGCGGCTGTTAAGTCTCCGAGCTCCAGTAACACTTGTAGTTGCGTCCGTACCAACTCCCGTAACTCTTTACGAGAGATGGTTGAGGTTGGGGGTATGGATTGATTGGCTTCAGTCAAAGGCAGCCCTCCTAAAACAGTTCTGCATCCAGATCAAGTCTAAAGGCTTAAGGTGAACCTTCACCCTCTAAATCAAAAACACCGAACACCGAACACCGAACACCGAACACCGAACACCGAACACCGAACAGGGAATTAGAAATGTGTCAATAATTCTGTCTGTGCTAAATTAACTAGATTTTGATGAAATCCTAAATTTTGAAAGGGATCTAATCTGGGTGTTGATGAATTGATTATAGAGCAAGTTGATCGTTTTCCATCAAGTTACAATTAAACGTTGATTTGTTGTTTCCCTTTTGGGTTAAAGATAAAGGCTGAAGCCCAACAACGAATTGTCTGGTTTAGATTATACTAAAATGAATCCTGTTAGATAAACTCAACAATGATTAAAATTTTGCATCTTTCCGATATTCATTTAGGGAGTAGTTTTTCTCACGGTCGAATTAATCCTGAAACGGGGTTAAATAGCAGATTAGAGGATTTTATCGCCACCTTGGGACGTTGTATTGATCGAGCGATCGCAGAACCCGTTGATTTAGTTTTATTTGGGGGAGATGCCTTTCCTGATGCCACCCCTGCTCCTTATGTTAAACAAGCTTTTGCGGCTCAATTTCGGCGGTTAGTAGATGCAGAAATTCCCACGGTTTTATTAGTCGGAAATCATGATCAACATTCCCAAGGACAAGGGGGAGCCAGTTTAGGAATTTATCGCACGTTAGGGGTTCCCGGATTTGTTGTGGGGGATAGCTTAGAAACCCATACCATTCAAACCCGAAATGGAGCCATTCAAATTATTACTTTACCTTGGTTAACCCGCTCAACATTATTAACTCGCCCTGAAACCGAAAAACTGTCTTTAGAAGCCGTTAATCAACTGTTAATTGACCGTTTAACCGTTGTTTTAGAAGGAGAAATTCGGAGTTTAAATCCTGAATTACCCACAATTTTATTAGGACATTTAATGGTTGAGAGAGCGAATTTAGGAGCCGAACGATTTTTAGCTGTTGGTAAAGGATTTAATATCCCGCTTTCCCTCTTAACTCGCTCTTGTTTTGAATATGTCGCCCTAGGTCATGTCCATAAACATCAAAATCTTAACCGCACCAATGATCCACCTGTGATTTATCCTGGAAGTATTGAACGGGTTGATTTTAGCGAAGAAAAAGAAGAGAAAGGATTTGTATTAATTGAACTCGAAAAAGGAAAAGTTAAATGGGAGTTTTGTGCTTTACCCGCTCGTGCTTTTTGTACGATTAAAGTTGATCTATCTAAAAGCGATAATCCTCAACAAATGGTAATAAAAGCCATTCAAAAACATAAAATTGAAGCAGCTGTTGTGCGTTTAATTTATCAACTGCGTTCAGATCAATTGGATTTAATTAATACCGCCGAATTACATGATCTTTTAAGGAGTGCCCATACCTATACTATTCAACCGGAATTAGTCAGTCAGTTAGCTCGACCCCGTTTACCGCAATTAGGAACACAAGGGAGTAGTCTGGAACCGTTAGATGCTTTAAAAACCTATTTAACCAGTCGAGAAGATTTGCAAGGATTTCAATCTGAAATGATGGAAGCTGCTCAACTGTTATTAGCGGGAGAAAAATAGAATCAAGATTCAGGGGGAGAATTATGATTCCGTTGTTGCAACGTCCGTTCAATTAAGCCAATTAAATGCTGCGGATTTGACTCTGAACTAGGATTCTCTTCTGGGGTGAGGGCTAATTTTTCGATTTTAGAAATCAAAGAAGGAATCAACTCAGGACTCATATTTTTAGCTTGTTCTACAATTAAAATAATTAAATTCGGATCATAATTATCAATCAGTCTCTCTAATTCCTTAACAACCAGTTCTGCCCGTTCTAACTTTGAGAGAATAGAACGAGCAATCTCAGCGTCATTTTCAGCAATATCTTGAAGTTTTTGAGAATGAAATCTAAAATGATTTGCTACTTTATTCATCTGCTGATTGACATTTAAAATTTGATTGAGCAGTTGATTGATTTCCATATTAATCCGACTCAATCCTTGGGAAGGAGTTTGAGATTGATGAGCAATAATAGAGGCTTGTACTGCTAAATGACGAATTTGTTGAAGAATCTTAGCAATTAAATTACACGCCGAGTGAATAGATTCTAAATCATTAGAAATAGATTCACTAATCCTTTGAACATGACTTGTATTAGCATGGATAGAATTTGTACTAACATAAATTGAATAAAAAGATTTGTTAGTTTCTCCAATCACTAGCTGACTTAATTGTAAAAAATCCTCATTAATCTTCGTAATTTTTTGTGCGGTTTCAAAAATTTCCTGCTGCTTAATTTTTAAAAAATCACCATAATTTTTCTTGATTACTTCTTGTTGATTTTGATAATGTTTTGTATATTTTTTAAACTTTATTTTTTCAGCTTCAATGATTTGAAAAGATTGTTCAAGTTGGGATTGTTGCTGCTGAATCAAAGTTTGAGAATGATTTAAGAGTTGATTTTGAGCCAACAATATAGTTTGAATATCCAGAATTCGATAAAATTTATTATCAAAAATAACAACAATCGGCTCATAAATTAATTCTTTAGAGCGATTCAAGGCACTATTGACAGCATCTCCAATTTTACAATTTTGATCCAGTAACAAAGCAGGAATCCTCAGATAATTAAGCAGCATTTGAATCGGTTGATTGCAATACAAATTTTCTCGCTGGGTAGTATTGACTTGTTCTCGAAACTTAGCCCGTGAAATCATGCCTAAGAAGTGGTGGTTATCCATAATAATCACGCCCGGTAAATCGGGGTTTTGGGCAAACTTCTTAGCCACACTCTGTCCTAAAGTGCTAGAACTGACGGTAAAGTCATAAGAAAGGACAGAAGCTAAGGTAGAATCAAAAGTTATGGGAGATTGGCTGCTCATTCATTTTGGCGGTTCAACGCAAACAGGGTTTCTTCCAAGATCATACTGATGAGGTAAGACTGTTCTGTCCATCTTAGAACCGTAAACTCACAAATAGCTACAAAAATGGCTACAACCTTTTTGTTTTTTCTTCCTCCCCCCTATTCTTTAGAGTGACGGTTATATAAGCCTGTGGACGATGCCTTATACCAGCAGCTTCAACAAGAACGACTTCTGAATCAAGTCACGACTCAGATTCGTCAGAGCTTGGATTTATCGGTGATTTTGTCAACTGCGGTTAAACAGTTGCGACAATTTTTATCGGTTGATCGGTTGCTCATTTATCAATTTGAGCTACAATACCTGTCAACGGTAGAAGCCCCTGAATTGGACGGGGGAGGGGAACGAATCTTAGAACCATCATCCCAGTGCAGGGGTGAAGATGTCCCAGGATATGCCTGTGGAAAAGTGACCTATGAAGATCGCTCTTCTCAGGAGATTCTTTCCGTTTTAAATTTATCAGAAGATCAGCATTGTTTTAAACAAGAGTGTAGTTTTTTAGATAAATATCGTCAAGGTTTTATTAAATCTGTTTCTAATGTAGAACATGACTATGCTCACACTCCCTGTTTTATTGAATTTTTAAAACAATTTCAAGTTCAATCTCTCATCATTGTTCCCATTGTGGTTCAAGACAACCTTTGGGGTTTATTAATTGCTCATCAATGTCTCAAACCCCGCCAGTGGAAAACAATGGAAAAACGATTTTTAAAAAAAATCACCCAACATTTATCCATTGCAATTCATCAAGCCCAACTCTACGCCCAACTTCAACAACAAAAACAAACCCTAGAACAACGAGTCCGAGAACGAACACAAGCCCTGCATGATGCTTTATTAGGAGCACAAGCAGCGAACCGAGCGAAAAGCCAATTTTTAGCCACCATGAGTCATGAATTACGCACCCCCTTAACTTGCGTGATTGGCATTTCAGAAACATTATTACGCTACTCTGGAGAACAACAAGCCAATCAAAAAATGCCCCTTGATAAGCAGCAACGGTATTTAAAAACAATTCATGATAGTGGCGAAAAGTTACTGGGACTGATTAATGATATTTTAGATTTATCCGAAGTAGAAGCCGGAAAAACTGTCCTCCAGATTAGTGAATTTTCTTGGTCTAAATTAGTCCATCAAAGTCTAAATTCTTTTCAAGAAAAAGCTCAAAATCATCAGATAAATCTCACCAGTGATGTTAAAATAAAACCACACCAAAACCGCTTTACAGGAGATCAGGAACGGATTCGGAAAATTATCTTTAATTTATTAGAAAATGCCATCAAATTTACCCCAGATGGCGGTCGAGTTACCTTGAAAATTAAGGTAGACAATAATATCGCTATTCTGCAAATCGAAGACACGGGAATTGGAATTCCTGATGATAAAATGCCCTTATTATTTGAAAAATTTCAGCAATTAAATTCCGCTTATGATCGTCAGTATGAAGGGACAGGGTTAGGATTAGCCTTAACAAAACAATTAGTAGAATTACATGGAGGTGTGATTCACGTTCAATCAACCACTGGAGTAGGTTCTATCTTTACCGTACACTTACCTGCTTTACCTTTAATGTCTCAAAAACCTCAAGGTGAAATTACGGAATCTCCGTTTAAAACTTCTCTGCCTTCAGTGTATCTTAATTCTCCTCGTCGCAAGTGTGTTTTAATTGAACGGGATGAAGAAACCGCCACTTTAATTTGTGATTTATTAACCGCCTCTGGATATCAAGTGGTTTGGTTAATGGAAGGATTTACCGCCGTTAAACAAATTGAACTGTTACAACCAGATGCTATCATTATTGACCTGAATTTACCGGGACAATTCAGCCATGAAATTCTCAATCAACTTCATCATCAACCCCAAACCCAAAAAATTAAAATTTTAGCCTTAACCTATGAAAGCTGCTTTGTGGAGTCCAAAGTTAACCCATCCTTTGAATATTATGATTGTTTAGTTAAACCGATTCAACCCGACGAGTTACTCAATAAAATGATAGCCTTAAAAATGAATTAAATCTTAACCCATTTTACCCTTTACTATTCACCTTTGACCATGAAAGCAGAAATTTTGTTACCCTTAAAACAGGGATTAATTGTATCCTGTCAAGCGCCTGTTGATTCCCCGTTACATCATCCGATTGTGATTTCAGCCATGGCGAAAGCAGCCATTAATCGAGGTGCTGTGGGGGTGAGAATTGATACTCCAACTCATATTGAAGCGGTACGTCAACAGGTTTCTCAACCCATTATCGGCTTATGGAAACAACAAATTCCAGGGTTTGACGTGTATATTACGCCTCGATTTGAAGATGCTGTCGCCGTTGCTAAATCTGGGGCTGATATTATTGCCATTGATGCGACATTGCGAGAACATCCCCAAGGAGAAACGGTTCGGAATTTAATTCCTAAAATCCATCAAGAATTAGGGAAATTAGTGATGGCGGATGTGGATAGTTTAGAAGCCGCTAAAATTGCCGCAGACGCAGGCGCAGATTGTGTTGGAACAACATTATATGGTTATACCCAAGCCACCCAACATCAATCACCTCCCAGCTTTGAATTATTAACTCAAATGGTCAATCAGTTACAGGTTCCTGTTATTTGTGAAGGGGGAATTTCTTCCCCAGAAATGGCGAAACAAGCCTTAGATTTAGGTGCTTATGCCGTCGTTGTTGGGGGCGCAATTACCGGAATTGATCTGTTAGTTCAAGCGTATCAAAAAGCGGTTTCTTGATCATAAAATAGGCAATAGGCAATAGGCAATAGGCAATAGGCAATAGGGAAAGGGGAATAGAGCAACCGTTTAGGGTATCGGGTGAGAATGATCTAAAAATCGTTCATCTAATTTAGCCAATAATGCCCCCACTGTTTCAGCCATAATACTAACTAATCGATAAAAAGCGATGACACTTAATAAAATCGGGGCAGAAAATTGGTGACTCAATAAGGCTAAAGCCGTTGCTTCAAAAACCCCTAATCCTCCCGGTGCGCCGGGAATTAGTAACCCTAATAACCAAGAAAAACTATAAGCTCCCAATAACAACGAAATTTGATTAAAATGTACGCTCTGGAAAGCTAATAAAACAAACATAAACCCTGACCATCTTAATAAAATAAACCCCACTTCTCCCAACAAAGGTCTGAAGGGGTAATGGTCTAATTGACAAGAGGGTTGTTCAGGAAGTTCAGAAAGTTTATTTTTAAATTTTGACTTTTCTAAAAATCTCAGAATCGGGTTTAAAATAATAGGATGAATCCCAATACCCAGAGCAATTAAAGCTAGAATTTGTAAGATCCAATAGGGACTACGATAGCTAACTAAAGCCACTCCTAATGCTGCCGTTGCCATCATTAAGGGTTCTAATAATACACTTAAAGCAGCAGCTTCTAGGGCAATACCAGTATCCTTCATTGCCACAATTCGCCCATAAAAATGCCAAATATTCCCCGGCAAATATTTAGCAATATTAGTAATTAAATAGAGTTGTAATCCCCAACGAGGTCTAACAGGTTGCTTAAACTCTTTGACAATTCCTAACCACACCCAGGCTGACCAAGTATGAGCAAAAAGCGTTACCACAAGAGCTACGGCAAGATACATCCAGCCTGTTGAGGTAATCTCAATTTCTGAAATTTCTTGCCAATACTTTCTAAAATTTGCAGCCAAGAAAAATAAGGTTCCGCCTACAATCATCCATTTTAAATAAGGCTTAACAAGACCCAGGATGATTTTTATCGGTTTGAGGAAACCCTTGGAGGTTGGACGTTCTGCATCTGAGTTGGGCTGCTGCATTTTAACTTTTGTGGGTTGCATTTTAGAGTTTTAATCGGTGGAATCAAGAAGCAGGTTGATAACTAGAAATGACTCGTCCTACCCCCCGCAACTGTTGAAAATAATACTGAATACAGGCATCCCCTTCTGGTGATAAGACATCTATTTTAATTCCATTTCGACCGTGTTCACGCCCCGAACTATGAATATATTGTCCTTCTGTCAGGTATAATCCAACGTGGGTGGCTTTTTGGGGCGTTCCAAAAAAGATTAAATCCCCAGGGAGAAGACTAGAAAAATCTAAAGGGTGTCGATGGAAGGTTATCGGTTGTGTAAAGGCTTCCTGTTGATACGCATCTCTGGGTATCCAAATTCCCACCGAAGCAAATGCCGCTTGCATTAAACCCGAACAATCATAATCAGGGCCAACTGTGCCTCCCCACAGATAATAATTGGGAGTGTCCATTGCAGCTTGAGTAAACTCAATGACTTGGGGAATTACCGCTTGAATTTCAGCATCGGAGAAAACCGGGGCGTGATAAGGTTGAGTCGCCATCTCTAAATGATTCTGATCACCCGTGCATAACCAAGCTGTATAATCGTCTTCGCAGAGTTGTACTAAAATACTCATTGAACGATTAATCTGATTTTGGGGTTCAGGAAGCCAACGTAAATGACGTCCTTTTCTCGCTTGCGTCGCTAAAGTTTTGCACTCGCTCGAATCATAGAGATCTAAATTCTCTCTACAGATATACTCAATCGAATCTGATAAACATTCAACCATGATAGATGAGTCGATAGAAAAATACACATCCACAGCCAACCCTTAACCGTTAACCCTCAACCATCAACAACAATGACTTTTTTCCATTTCGATGACCAATTAGAAACCCTCGGCAAAGGCATTATAGATGCAACGCGCACACAATTTCCATCTGTAGCGGAAAATCAACTCGCCATGACCTGGTTAGTTTATGACCCCCCCATTTCGGTCAATACCGGAGGGGCCTTAACCCCGGAAGAGTTTTGGAAATATCCTGTTCGTGGATTTCATTATCGGGGAATTGAACGAATTTATCCAGCTAGTATTGTGAAATTGTTTTATTTATTAGCTGTTTTTGAATGGAAAGAGAAGGGGATGTTACGAACAACCCCAGAATTAGAACGGGCGACGAGAGATATGATGATTGATTCGAGTCATGATGCCACCAGTTTAGTCGTTGATGTGTTAACGGGAACCACCAGTGGCCCCGAATTACCTACAGGGCCGTTTGAAACGTGGAAAAGTCAACGCAATTTGGTTAACCGTTATCTGAAAACCCTGAACTGGCCGGAATTTGAATCGATTAATGTTAATCAAAAAACTTGGTGTGATGGCGCCTATGGTCGGGAACGAATTTTTTTAGGAGAATTAATGGAAAATCGCAATATGTTAACCACGAATGCCACAGCAAGATTATTGCATAGTATTATCGGTGGCGTTGCGGTTTCTTCTATGGCTTCGGGTCTGATGATGAAATTAATCAAACGCAGTCTTGACCCCAAAGAGTTAGCAGAAAATCCAGAAAATCAAGTTACGGGTTTTTTGGGGGGTGGACTCCCGAAAACGGCAAAATTGTGGTCAAAAGCAGGTCATACTAGCCAAGTTCGTCATGATGCTGCTTATATTGAACTTCCTTCTGCTCGACCCTCTATATTAGTGGTATTTACAGAAGGAAAAGCTCAAAGTAAAAATCAAGAACTCTTACCTTTTATTTCCCAAAAGGTTGTAGAAGCAATTAAAACCCTTTAAAGCAACTCAGTAATCTTTTAATGTTTCTGTTGTTCCTAAATGAGCAATGGGTAATCAAACAGAGGAATTGTTAGGATTGCTTACTTTTGTCTAAAATTTGCCTCATGTTGCCAAATAAAATCAGCAATTGCTGAATCCTCTGAAAGCAGGGACTCTTCATCTTGAGATTGAAATAGGATAGATTTTTGAATCAAAGGATGATCAATGAACCGCCTTTTTACCCGGTTTGGGATTCCATAGCCATAAACAATATGACCTTGACCTGCTAAGACAATGACCTGAAAATCTGGGTTGTTTTTAACAAAATTTGCGATCGCATCTGCCATAGTTTCATCCCATAGAATTTGAGCTTGGAAAAATCGCTCAAAATTCTCACTATTCCCATGATTTCCTTGATGATATTGTTGATAAATTTCCAATAACATTTCTCGATATTCAGCAGGATTGAGATCAATTTCAGACAAAGGCGGAATATATTGTTGTTCAGATTGTGTTAAACTTTCTAACCCTTCTCGTGCGACTTTGCGGGTGATTTCTGTGGGGGTATTAATGGCTAAAATAGGAATCTTCTGCTGTTGAGCAAATCGTACAATTTCAGCATAATTCTCCCAAGGAAAACCCCAACGTTGATTATATTGACTTTTTTCTATTAATTGGGATTCTGTAATTTCTCCTGTTAAATATTGATTTAAAACAGTTTGATAGGGACGTTGAAACATCTCCATTGCGATCGCGATTTTAGGATTTTGTCGAAATAAAGCTTGAATTAATTGCAATTGAGCTTGATGATCTTTAACATTATTGTGGGTTTCTCCTAAATAAATAATATCCGTTTGGGCAAGCTTTTGCATTAAATTATTGCGATTATTTTGATTAAAAATTGCCGAAGATTCTGATAACGGTGTTGCCAAGCCTTGTTGAGTTAAAGTTGGAAAGCCACACCCTAATAAAACTCCCAAAGAATAACTTAAAGCAGGTTTAAATAAACAAATTTTCATAACAATAATTCAGAAGAAGGAATTGGGAAAAAAGAGGGACAAAAATTTTGATTTTAGTATCAGTCTATATCCTAACTAAAGTCAGTGATCAAACCCGAATTTTCTTAATCTGATCTCAAGTTAATGATCCCCCCTAACCTCCCTTAAAAAAGGGGGAACAAGAGATCTAAGTCCCATTTTTTTAGTAAGAAATATCCTACTTAACCCTGCTAAAAAAGGGGATAAAGATCCTACCAAGTCCCCCTTTTTAAGGGAGATTTAGGGGGATCTAATCTCGGCTGTAATCAAATAAAAACTAAGCATTTAACTTAATGACTCCACAGCCTAAACGTCCGCCTCCAGCACCACCTTTTACTCCCGTTGTACCTTGATCTTCATCCACATGAACAATAAATGCGCTACCATCTTGATCAAATAAACTTAATGGCCCTGGGGATATACTCACCCGATTTGTGGTGTAAGTTAACACGGCTTTTCCATTCGCATCTGCCACTAAATTGGGTAAATCTCCCATGTGAAACGGATGGTTAGCATCAGGATTTGTGTCTCCAAAAGGCCCTGGATCAAAATGACCACCAGCCGCGTTAAAATCGGGTTCACAACTGCCTTTTTGATGAATATGAAAGCCATGTTTTGTATTAGGAGGTAAACCGCTAATTTCGGCTTGAACCTGAACTAATGGTAAAATATTGTCGGTTTGAATTTGCGTTAAGGTTACTGTTCCTGATAACTGTGATTCTGAAGTTCCCTGAACAGCAGCCTGAGCTTTTAAAGCATTAGTCGCTTCTGAAATATTGGGTTGAGTACAACTTACTAGAAACACCAAGATTAATAAACATCCCCAGAAAAGAGAATTGATCTTTTTTAGGATTGCCATGGGATTTTCTCATCAAGAATAATGTTAGTTTATCATATTAAATCTGATTTAAACAAAGGATAGGGGGTAATACCTATTTAACCCCCTAGTAAGTCTTAGGTTTTTCTGTATTATTTACTAATCCGAATTTGTTCTCTGGAGTTAACGACCTCTGTAAAATAATCTTGAATTAACTTCGGGTCAACAGTTATAATTCCCTGGGGGCCAAACCAACGATTAACAAGTTCAACAGAACTCGCTTCTCCATCCAGATAACCTTGCATGAGTCGGATAATTGAATAGTTGACAATATCCAAGAATTTAGAGTTATTTTCAGGAACAATACAAGCAATTCCTTCTCGATTATAAGGTTGATTAACGGTGGTCATAAACGCATTCGGCTGGCTGACAGTTTGACGATATCCTTCTAAAGCAATCATATCGGATGCTAAAGCATCAATACTTCCCGAATTAACAGCTTTAAATCCTTCTTCTAAGGTAGAAATTGGAACAAAGGTTGCATTAGGTTGAACCAATTTAATCACCTGTTCTGCAATCGTTTTCGGTAACACACCAATGCGTTTACCTTGTAAAGATTCGGGCGAACCTAAACCACTTCCTGCTTTTAATAAAAGGGTTGTACCACTTCTGGCTAAAGGCACAGAGAAATCAACAAATAAATCCCGATTCCAAGTAAAACCCACATTACAAGCTAAATCAATTTCTTGGCTCTCCATCTTTGCCATTCCGTCTTCAGGAGTGATGGTAACAAAATCAATTTGAATCGGTCGCCCTAATTGTTCTTCAACTCTGGCTTTAATTAAATTCACTAAATCTACAGAATAACCGACTAATTGCCCTTTATCATTGACATAAGATAAAGGAACGGCTTCCGTTAAAGTTCCAACGGTTAAAGTTCCTGTCCGCGCCGCCCGTTCTAAAACGGTTTCTGCATGACTTGTTAAGGAAAAACCAAACGTTAATCCTAAACTCATTAACACGGTCAAGACTGGTCTTTTAATCATGGATACTCCTCTAAAATCAGGTTAACGTGATGGAAAATAATTGTAGAATTATAGCAAACTCTTGCAATATGAGATATAATCCTGATAGAAAACAGATTGACCGGAAAATATACCACCCAGTAAAAATAACGACATGAAAATTAAAACAGCAACCGGATTTGTCGGTTTTATCTTATCTCTTTCAGCCTTAAATGTTGCTGCCGCAGAAGCTACAACTGCATCTCCATCTTCTGAACAATCTGTGACCACTATTGAACAACGGTTGTCTCGGTTATCGGCTACGGTGAAAGCTCAACAAGAACAACTCTCTGAATTGGCACAATTACCCCCAAATATCGGCATTGGCCTAGGTTGGGCTAATGGTAACGGTCGAGGCTGGGTAAATGGTCGTGGTGGTGGAGGCTGGGTAAATGGTCGTGGTGGTGGAGGTTGGGCTGATGGGGGCGGTTTCTTTAATCGCCGTTAGAGTTTAGGGAATCAGGCTTAGGGCCTTAAGTCTTAGCCTGGTTACTGAATTGCGATTGTACTCGGTTTCATTTTATATTTTTGGTATGATTCCCGATTTTAATCTTGCTGATTTTGGGCCAATTAATTTAGTTGTTCTGCAAACAACATCCTTCTGTAATTTAGATTGTGATTATTGTTATTTACCCCATCGAGAACAAAAAAATCAATTATCTTTAGATTTAATTCATCCAATTTTTAAAACCATTCTCACTAGCCCATTTGTACAACGAGATTTTACAGTTTGTTGGCACGCAGGAGAACCTCTGGCTGTTCCGATTTCTTTTTATGAATCAGCTTTTGAATTAATTGAAGAAGCGAGTCAAATCTATAATCCTAAATCCTATAAAATCTGGCAATCCGTTCAAACCAATGCCACCTTAATTAATCAAAAATGGTGTGATTTATTTAAAAAACATGATGTATTAGTTGGCGTGAGTCTTGATGGCCCTGATTTTATCCATGATGCTCATCGTAAAACCCGTAAAGGCACAGGAAGTCATCAGAGTGCGATGCGGGGAATTTCACTATTACAAAAAAATGATATTCCGGTTTATCTTATTACTGTCCTCACGGAACAATCTTTAGATTATCCTGATGAAATCTTTAACTTTTTTATCGAAAATAATCTTACTGATGTGGGGTTTAATTTAGAAGAAACAGAAGGAATTCATCAATCTTCTTCCCTAGCCAACCGAGAACTTGAAAACCGATATAAAGCTTTTATTAAACGAATCTGGGATTTAACCGCCGAAAACCAAGGACAATTTAAAATCCGAGAATTTGAAAACCTCGGTAGCGTTATTTATAATGATTGTCGTTTAGATAAAACCGATATGAATTCTCCCTTTGTGATTGTCAGTGTTGATTATCAAGGGAATTTTTCAACCTTTGACCCCGAATTATTATCGGTTAAAACCAAAGACTATGGAGATTTTATTTTAGGTCATGTATTAACCGATAGTTTGGAGTCGGTTTGTGCTACAGAAAAATTCCGTAAAATTTATCACGATATGAAAGCCGGAGTAGAACAATGTCAGCAAACCTGTCAATATTTCGGAGTTTGTGGGGGTGGCGCAGGAAGTAACAAATATTGGGAAAATGGAACCTTTACTTCTACAGAAACCCATGCTTGTCGTTATCGGACTCAAATTATTACAGATGTTATTTTAGAGGAATTAGAAAAAATCTATCATATATAGCAGGGAACAGGGAACAGGGAACAGGGAACAGGGAATAAGAATTTAGTAGAGACGCGCCATGTAGAGACGCGCCATGGCGCGTCTCTACAGCTTTAATGCGTAGAGGTATATTTTATTTAAAAATTAAAAAGTTGAACCCCTCTCCTAGCTAGAGAAGGGTTGGGGAAAGGGTCATACAATTTTCTTGAAGAGAAACAAGGAAACAGCCCTGGGCTTATTTACAAAACTCAAATTGAGCGATTTCTTTGGGTAAAGCTGGAGCATGGGGAACTTTAACTCCTTTGGGGGCTAAAATACCAATTCCATAAACACAGCCATCTTTAGCACTACAGGTGGCCATATTGAGATTGAGTTCATAATCTTTGAATTCGGGGGGTTTAAAAGTCATGACCGATAAGGTATCTTTCTCCGACTGTAAAACTTCTCCGCCGAGGGTTTTAATACTCAAATTCACGTCGCTACAATTTTCGTCACAATAGCCGACAAATAAATATTCTATAGAAGGGTCAAGCCGCATGGTTAAAGGGGCGTTGGCTTTCGGTGGCCCCTTGCGAACAACGGGCCAAAATGCCAATTCATAACCGTCTCTTCCCGCCTCCTTAACGACTTCTTTGAGTTTACAAACCACTGTTTTCTCGTCTGCGGTGAGTTCCTTAGCAACCGCAGCCCCCAGGAACACTGTACCTAACAGCAGCGCAAATCCAGGCCCGATTAAATGTTTGCTATTCATCGATAATTTTTGGGAAGGGATGGTATGTCGCAAAATTAGAAATATCAGGAGGATATCATATTTTTGCTTCGTTGTTGATAGCATTATGGGCTTTTAAGTCATCAATTGTAAATAAGCGATGAAATTCTAAGCCTTCCGCCGCGTAAAGTTCCCCGCCTCCCTGTTGTCGGTCTACTAAGGCAATAATATGATTTACCGCATAACCCGCATCTTGGAGGCGTTTAACGGCTTTCATCGCCGACTGTCCCGTTGTCACCACATCTTCTAAAACCACCACTGGAGTTCCGGGGGGTAAGGTTGGCCCTTCAATATACGCTTGGGTTCCGTGTCCTTTGGCTTCCTTACGAATAATTAAAGCAAAAACCGATTGATTTTGATATGCTGAAACCACACTCACCGCCGAAACAATAGGGTCAGCACCCAGGGTTAATCCGGCGACGGCTTGGGTATTTTCGGGTAACATTGCTAATAATAAACGGCCGATGGCTAAAGCGCCTTGAGGGTGGAGAGTGACTTGTTTACAATTAATATAATAGGAACTCTGTTGACCTGAAGAGAGGACAAAATCTCCTTCTTTGTAGGCTAACTGACACAATAAATCCAGTAGCCATTGTCGCAAAGTGGTTAAGTCCGTTGTGGTGACAGACTCGTTTAAAGTGACTTGCTGTTGTTGTTGATTCATTGATGATGAGAAAGGATTTAGTTCATGATTTTAGTCTACAGGAAAAATGACATCCTTTTATAAAAATTTATGATTTTTGATCAAGATCAATAGTTGCCACTTCCTCCAAATTATAATAGGATGTATCCAGGTTTCTCTGGATTGGCTTAAGATATGAATCGCAAACAAACGGGTGGCTTCAACTTGCAACTATTCCAGCGAATTCCGGTTTTGTTCACGACCCGGATTATTTTTCCCACAACCCTCTTCATTTGCCTATTTCCTTCTACGATAACAGCCCAAATTATTCCCGCCCAGGATGGAACCGGAACCCAAGTTACGCCTCAAGGAAATCAGTTTAATATTAATGGGGGCCGTTTATCGGGAGACGGTGCAAATTTATTTCATAGTTTTGAAAAGTTGGGATTATCTCAAGGAGAAATTCTCAATTTTATTTCTAATCCCACGATTCAAAATATCTTAGGACGAGTCACCGGAGGAGACGCTTCTTTTATTAATGGATTAATTCAAGTAACTGGGGGAAATTCTAACCTATTTTTAATCAATCCCGCCGGAATTGTCTTTGGAGAAAACGCTAGTTTAAATATTCCCGCCTCTTTTACCGCTACGACGGCCAGTTCTATCGGATTTGGGAATCAGAATTGGTTTCAAGCATTAGGTGAAAATCAATGGCAAACCTTAGTCGGAACTCCTAGGGATTTTGTCTTTAATTCTGAAAATCCAGGGAGTTTAGTTAATTTAGGAAATCTTACGGTTTCCCCCGGAGAAAATATTACCATATTAGCGGGAACGGTTCTCAATACCGGAACAATATCCGCACCAGGGGGAGAAATTACCATTGCTGCGGTGACGGGGGAAAATTTAGTTAGAATTTCCCAAGATGGACATTTATTAAATTTAGAATTAACCTCAGATATTCCTCAAAATTCCCCCAGTTTTACCCCGCTATCCTTACCCGAATTATTAACGGGAGGAAACTCAGGAAATGCAAATCAAGTTCAAGTCAATGAACAAGGACAGGTAATTTTAACAGCTTCAGGGGTTGCGGTTCCGACAGAACCCGGAACCACGATTTTATCAGGAAGAATTGATGTGAGTTCTCCCACCCAAACCGGGGGAAATCTTCAATTAGCGGGAGAAAAAATCGGACTAATTAATAGTACGTTAGACGCATCGGGGTTAACCGGAGGAGGAACAGTTTTAATTGGGGGGGACTATAAAGGATTAGGCGATTTCCCCACATCTGAAAAAACCTTTATTAGTTCCGATTCTTTTGTGAATGCTAATGCTTTAGCAACAGGGAATGGCGGTGAAGTTATTGTTTGGTCTGAAGATTTAACTCAAGTTTATGGTTTAATTCAAGTTCGGGGAGGAACACAAAATGGCAATGGCGGATTTGTTGAAACCAGTAGTCGCGGTATTTTAGAGATTAACACGACACCCGATATTGCAGCACCTTCTGGGTTAGGGGGAACGTGGTTACTTGACCCGAATAATATTGATATTGTCGATGATACTCAGGGAAATACAAACCTGAATGAAAATTTTTTATCAACAGGTGAATTATTATTTAATACCACTGATGATAATGCTCGGTTAAGTGTATTTGTATTACGGTCTGCTTTAACCGAAGGAAATGTAATTGTAGAAACGGGAGATGAGGGAAATAATTCCCAAGATGGGAATATTACATTTCAAACTTCCTTAGATTTTGATGGAATTGGAGATGACCGAAGCTTAACATTAAATGCAGCCGGAAATATTATTTTAGATGGACAAACCATTAGTGATAGTAACCCCGGTGATAGTGATCAATTAAGTCTTAATTTTAATGCCGATTTTGAAAATAATAATAATGGTTCTGTTTTTATTCGTAACGCTATAATTGATACAAACGGGGGAGATTTTACCGCAACAGGTCGAGGAAATCCGACTTTTCGGTCTGGGGTTTTGATAGATAATAGCCAACTGAATACCCTGGGAGGAAATATTAACCTTGAGGGAATTGCCGTTGATAACTTACCCTTTAATCATGGGATTTTATTAACCAATAGTAGCTTAAATTCTGCCAATGGAAATGTTACCTTAACGGGAACCAGTGGCGCACAAACTGATACCAATATGGGGGTATGGTTAGAACAATCTACCATTAACTCAGACGCAGGTAGTATTAATATTTTAGGGAATAGTCAAGGAAGTCAAACCAATAATATTGGGATTTTACTCAATAATAATTCTACCTTACAAAGTACAACGGGAAATATTAGCTTAATCGGAAGCAGTGACAATGGCTTAAATAGTTTTGGAGTAAATTTAAACCAAAGCCAGATTTTAACCATTGATGGCACAATTCAACTGACAGGAACTTCCGCCGGAAGTGATGGGAGTGTAGGAATTTATGTCAGTGAGAGTAATATTGCTTCAACGGGAACCGGAATTATTGATTTGCGCGGCAATAATAACGCCACTGGGGATAATAATGATGGAATTTCTCTATTAAATAACGGACTTATTTTTTCGGCTGGAACTGGAAGAATTAATCTATCCGGGGTGAGTGGTGAGGGGAATAATAGCGAGGGAATTTTTATTGCTAATGGACAAATACAAACTCTGGATGGAGATGTTTCAATTCAAGGTTTAGGACGAGGTGCAAATACAAGTCCGGGGATTTTTATTGGGGGGGGAGGCGAAATTATTTCTAGTGGAATTGGTAATATTAGTTTAGATGGATTAAGTAATGCAACAGGGAGTGGGAGTCATGGGATTTCCTTATTTGGAGATGCAAACCTTACCGCAAAAACAACAGGAAATATTACCCTGGTTGGAAGCAGTAGTCCTACCACCAATAGTCAAGGTATTTTTATTCTCGATAACCCTATTCTTCAAGTTAGTAATGGAAATCTGAATTTAACAGGAGTGAGTACAGCACCGTTTAACGGACAGGGTATTTTATTAGGAAATAGTTTTCTAACTTCATCAGGAACAGGAACCATTAATTTAAGTGGAACTGGGAATGGCACTGGGGGGGATAGTAATGGGATTCTTTTAATTAATGCTGCACAAATTAATAGTTTAAGCAGTGGGGATATTAATTTACAAGGTCGTGGTGCTGCGGTTCCTGATAGTGAAGGGATAGGAATTTTTCAAGGAAGTCAAATTCAAACCAATACGGGGTCAATTTTAATCGATGGGGTGAATAATGGTGAGAATACCAGCAGTGTTATTATTGGAGATAATACCCCCATTACAACCACAGGTTCAGGAAGGATTACTATATCAGGAAATCAGGATTTATTCATCAGTTCCTTAACCAATTCAGGGGGTGCAATTAATCTCCAAAGTAGCGAAGGAAGTATTAATAGTAGTTTTGGAACTCTGGATAGTAGTTCGGCTGTTGGGAATGGGGGAACTGTTACTATTGATGCGGCGGGTAATATTAGTATTGCGAGTATTAATTCCAGCACAACTGCAAATTCTGGTAATACTCAAGCGGGAAGCGTCACCCTGACTTCTGCCAATGATACGGTAACAATTACTAATAATATTAATGCTTCAGCAACCACAGGTCAAGGCAATAATATTACGATTTCTGCACCTGTTCAACTGACCCAACCCACCACTACTTTGAATACCGTAGGGAGTACCAGTAGTGGGGATATTATTTTTAATAATACTGTTAATGGAACTACACCGGGAAGCAATAGTTTAATTTTGCAAGCGGGAACGGGAACGGTCAGTTTTAATGATAGTGTGGGGAATATCAACTCCCTGAATGGTTTAACGATAACGGGGGGTAATATTAATAGTATCGCACCGATTAATATTGCTACTTCTGGATTAACCATTAATGCCAGTGGAGCGGTTAATTTAGCTGATATTTTAGCGAATAATGGCGGAATTATCAATATTTTAGCAACGGGAAATATTACAACTCAGGATATTATTACTGAGGGTGAAACCATTACTTTAAGCAGTAGTAACGGTGATATTAATACCCAAAACGGACTTCTAAACAGTGGGTCTAGTAATAATAATGGTGGAAACCAAATTATCAACGCATCGGGAACGGTTACGTTAGGAGAAATTAATACCACTACCACCTTTAGTTCGAGTAATAGTCAAGCGGGAACTCTGGATATTACATCGGGAAATAATACCATTAGTTTAACCGGAGATATTAATACTTCTGCAACCCAAGGTCAGGGAAGTGATGTGAATTTTAATACCAATGTTGTTATTTCCCAGGATAATGTAACGATAACAACAACCGGAAATAATAGCAGTGGTAATGTTACCTTTAATGGAACTGTAAATGGGGGTCGTGATAATAATGCTGGGAGTAATAGTTTAACCTTACAAACGGGAGAGGGAGATGTTAATTTTAATCAAGCGGTCGGCGATAGCATTCCTCTACAAAATTTAACCCTAAATAGCGGAACTGTTGTTACTCAGTCCCCGGTTACGGTTGAGAATGGGGGAATTAATATTACCGCAACGGAGGATGTTACGTTTAACGATACGGTGACAACGAATAATAATAGTCCCGTAGATGTTGTCGCCGAGGGAGACATTACCACAAGGGATATTATTAGTAATGGAGAACGAATTGCGCTCACCAGTAATACGGGAAATATTAATACAACGGCGGGTATTCTTAATAGTAGCTCTACCACCGAAGATGGGGGAGAAATTAACCTGAATGCGGCTCAAAATTTAACCGTTGGTGAAATAACAACCCGAACTGAGTCTAATTTAGGAACTTCTCAAGCTGGAACCTTGACTCTCGCCGGAAATAGTATCACGTTAACCAATAATATTGATACGTCTGCGACTATTGGGTCGGGTAATAATATTACGTTTAATTCTCCGGTTATTTTAGATGGGGATACCGTTACTTTAACCACATCGGGAACCGCAGGAAGTGGAAATGTTACCTTTAATAATACCGTTGATAGTAATACGCCAGGAAATTCTAATTTAACTATTCAAGCCGGGACGGGAACGGTTAGCGTTAATGAAACAATAGGTGGAACGAATACCCTGAATGGGTTAACTGTTAATAGTGGAGATATGAATAGTAATGCTGCTATTACTGTTGAAGCAGGAGGGGTTAATCTTAATAGTAGTGGAAGTGTTAATTTAACTGCACCTATCACCACAAGCCAAACCGGAACGATTAATATTAATGCTGAAAATAATATTACTACTACTGACCTAACTACCCAAGGTCAAGATATTAACCTCAATAGTAATACCGGAACTATTGATAGCAGTTTAGGAACCCTTAATACCAGTTCAACGAATAGCGATGGCGGTGATATTAATATGACGACAAGTACAGACGCGCCAGGGCGCGTCTCTCTCGGTGAAATTAACACCAGTACCCAAACCAACCAAGGGGGAACCCTAAATGTTAGTGGTGAAACTATTGCGTTAACCGGAAATATTAATACCTCTGGAAATAACGGAACTGGGAGTAATGTAACCTTTAATAACCCCGTTGAAGTTACTCAACCTGTTAATATCAAGACTTCTGGAACATCGGGAAGTGGTAACATTACCTTTAACACTACCGTTAATAGTATTCCTGCTGATAATAACGGTTTAACATTGCAAGCGGGAACCGGAAATATCCAATTTAATAATAGCGTAACCGTTGGCGGATTAGATATTACGGCTGGAACCGTTAATAGTACCTCTCCCATTACCGTTAATACCGGAGATTTTATCATTAATTCCAGTGATACTGTCACCCTTCCCCAAGATATTACCACCACAAATAGCAGTGAAATTCAAATTACCGCAACTAATAATATTGTAACCGGAAATCTCACCACCAACGGTCAACCTATTACCCTCAATAGTTCCAACGGAAATATTACAACAAACCCCGGAACTCTCAATACCAGTTCCGAAAATAATGGCGGTGCTATTACCATTAATACCCCAGGAACTCTCAACTTAGGCGGCGTTAATACCAGTACCAATAACGGTCAAGCTGGAACCCTCAATATCAATACTCAAAATAATCCAATTATTTTAAATAACGATATCAATACCTCTGCGAGTAATGGTGCTGGAAGTCAACAACAATATAATAGTCCCCTTCAACTCGCATCCCCTAATATTACCCTAACTTCATCTGGTAGTAATAGCAGTGGAAATATTAGTTTTAATTTTCCGGTAAATGGGAATAGCAATTTAACCGTTAACGCTGGAAGTGGTAATCTTACGTTCTCAACCGTTGGTGATAGTAACCCCCTCTCTAGTTTACAAGTCAATACCACTGGACTAACAACCCTACAAGGCAATTTAACGACTAATAATAGTGTTGATTTTAGTAATGCTTCAGGGGGAACCCAACTCGCCAATAATATCAGTATTAATACCGCCGCCAATAATGGCGATATTCTATTTAATAATAGTCCGATAACAGGTTCCCAAACCCTAACTCTTAATGCAGGAAGTGGAACCATTTCTCTGAATACCGTTGGTAATAATAATAACCCCGTAAGCGGATTAATTTTCCAACAAGCAAACGCCGTTAACCTGTTTGGCGATATCTACACCAGCAGTGGACTCGATTTCTCTTCCGTAAATACCGTAAATATTGCTGGAAATCAAGTTACATTAAACACCAGTATTGGTAACGGGGCGATTAACTTCCTCGGCTCAACCCTAACAGGTCAAGGAAATTTAACTCTCACAGCCGGAAACAATGATGTAAATTTAGATACCTTTAATTCCGAAACACCCCTCAACGGTTTAGGCATTACCGCCAGAACCGTCCAAGCCAATGCTCCCATTACCGTAGGGTCAGGGGGACTTAATATTAATGCGAGTAATATTGTTACCCTAACGGGCAATATCCTCAGTAATAGTACGGTTGCAATTACAGCCACTAACGACATTAATACCCGTGACATTACGGCTTCTCAGGGTATCATATTTAACAGCCGCAACGGGAATATTACGGTTAATTCCCTGAACACTTCATCCCCCAATGCTAACGCTGGGGAGATTACCTTAAATACCCCCCAAGGGAATATTACCACCAACAGCCTGAATAGTTCATCTCCCAATAGTCAAGGTGGGGAGATCACCCTAAGTAGCCCTATTGGAACCGTTACAACGGGAAATATACTGACATCAGGCTTAACTGGCGGTAACATTAGTGTCAATGCACAAATCAGTATTACGACCGGACAAATAAACACCCAAGGCCAAACCCAAGCAGGTAACGTATTCCTCGACCCCATCAACGATGTCCAGGTTGAATATATTAATGCAGAATCCCCCAATGGTCGTGGTGGTAACGTTTTTGTTGAATCAACGCAAGGCTACTTCCGTGCTACTAATTCCTTCCCCACCTTATTTTCCCCAACGGGAACCGCCAGTATCTCGACGGCTGGTCGCCTCGGTAGCGGTTCTATTACCATTCGTCATGCTGGCGGGCCACTTAATTCCCCCGTCGCTTCCTTTGAAATCAAAGGTAACTTAACTGTCAATGGAACCGCCGCCACGATTACAACGGGTGATTTTAGCATTCTCCCCCCGCAAAGCTTTGAGGGTTCATTTACATTAGGAAATATTGCCATTCAAACTGATGACGCGCCGAATATTCCTCCCAGTCAAAATCCCACCCAGGGGAATACCGGAGTTATTATTCAACAAAATATATCAATTCCTCCGAACAAAGTGCAAGTACAAGATGCAATTCTTCCAAAATTAATCGGTAATTCGAGTTACCCTTCCCTCCCCCAAGAATTTTTATCAACCGTAGATGTTGCCTTTGATTTTAATAATTTAGATTCAACTTTTCTCTTATTAGAACAATTTAGAAATCAAGAATTTGAACAATATTTAGGAGTGAAATCAACTTTATTAGACCGTTTAGAAGTTCAACAACGCTTAAAAGAATTGGAACTAAAAACCCAACAAGTTTATGCGATTGTTTATATCGTTTCCCGTGAAGACCAATTAGAAATTATTGTGGTTCCTTCCTCCGGTGAACCGTTGCGACATAGTGTTCCTGAAGCGACACGAGAAAAATTATTCCCCATTGTTCGAGAACTCCAAAGCGAAATTACCAACCCCCGAAAACGTAATACTGTGAGTTATCAAGCTCCGGCTCAACAACTTTATGAATGGATGATTCAACCCATAGCAGACGATTTACAAAAATTAGGGGTTTCTACGATTCTTTTTTCCCTCGACCCCGGTTTACGCAGTTTACCGATAGCAGCATTATGGGATGGTCAGCAATTTTTAGTTGAAAAATATGCGATTAGTTTAATTCCCAGTACCAGTTTAATTGACTTTCGATATCAACCCATTGGTGAAGCCGAAGTCTTAGCAATGGGAGCGAGTCAATTTCAACAACAAAATCCTTTACCTGCGGTTCCTGTCGAATTAGAAAATATTATTGATATTTGGCCCGGTGAAGAATTTTTAAACGAAAGATTCACCCTCGAAAATTTGAAATCCCAACGTCGCTTATCTAATTTTGACGTGATTCATTTAGCCACTCACGCTGATTTTAAAGCGGGATCTCCCAGTAATTCTTATATTCAATTATGGAATGAAAAATTACCCCTAACAGAATTACCCAGCTTAAATTTAGATAATCCAACGGTAGAATTGTTAACTTTAAGTGCTTGTCGAACCGCTTTAGGAGATCGACGTTCAGAATTAGGATTTGCGGGGTTAGCAGTGCAAGCCGGGGTTAAATCAGCTTTAGCCAGTTTATGGTATGTGAGCGACCAAGGAACGTTAGCATTAATGAGTGAATTTTATCAAGATTTAAAACAAGCTCCCATTAAAGCCATTGCGTTACAAACTGCACAAATTGATATGATTCAAGAAAAAACTCGCCTCGAAAATGATCAATTAATTACCAGCTTTGGCACAATTCCCCTTCCTAATGATCTCGCAGGAAGCAATATTACCAGCCTATCCCATCCCTATTATTGGTCAGGATTTACCCTAATTGGAAGTCCCTGGTAATCAGTTATCAGTGTAGAGACGTGCCATGGCGCGTCTGTACCAGTTATCAGTTATCAGTTATCAGTGTAGAGACGTGCCATGGCGCGTCTGTACCAGTTATCAGTTATCAGTGTAGAGACGTGCCATGGCGCGTCTGTACCAGTTATCAGTTATCAGTGTAGAGACGTGCCATGGCGCGTCTGTACCAGTTATCAGTTGGGTAGTGTGAGCGTCCCCGCTCGCTAACAGCCAACAACTAACAACTAACAACCAATAACTAACAAGTAACAGTAGTCAACCATTAACTGTCAATTTTCAAAGTTAAAACAACAGTTATGGGGTTAGTTTGAACAGGTTTCCAAGTTAAGAGCGATCGCCGAATTAATTCAATGATTTTAGAGTTTGTAATTGTAGAAGCATCTTCATCTAAAATCACCTGTTTAACCCGTCCTTTATTAATCTTTAACTCCAACACTAAATCACCCTTAATTCCCGTTGGAATTTTAATTGATTGTAAATGTTGAGTTAAAATAGCGATCGCTTTTTCATCTAATCCCGTCGCGCTCACCACTTCTAAAGATGTTAAAATAGAAGATGGAGGTTCAAATTCAAAAAATACGCCTTCCTCGAACAAAGCATCCATCTCTGTTGGCTCTGAAAGTGTAGAACGGTTATTCATGATGAAACCTCGCATCATTTCTATCCCTTGAGAGAATATAGAACGAGTTGCTGGAGCAGATGGAGCGTAAAGCACGGAACTATACATCCCCTCATAACTGACCGCTTCCGGCATTTCCACAGGGACTTGCACCGACACCGAAGCCTCGTTAGGATTTACCCGCACGTCATCACTCACCGCTACAAACGCTGTATACTGAGATAATAACTGATAAGTGAGAGCCGTTTCCGTTACCGCTTCTACTCCCGCCTTGGTTTCCCCTTGCACCATCTGATTCATCAATGCCTTAATTCGAGAGCGTCCCCACAGTTGAGCAACAGCCGGATTTCCCGCCGATTCAAAATTCAAGTTAAACTGCTGTTGATAAGGAATTCCACCCGCCGCAGACCCCTGAATCTGCAAAACCCCAGAATTGCTATCCGGTTTCTTGCCAAATAAGACTAAGGGTTGTTCTGCAAATAAATCCGGGGCTAAAGTAGGATAAATAACAGTTTCTTCTCCCTCTCCTTGCCAAGATACCTGAATATTGGTTAAAACGGGGTTATTAATCTGAGTAAAAAACTGTTCCACAACGGGTTCAACAGGTTCATCATGGCGAATAATCCGAGAAATTCCTCGCCCCAACTCAGCAATGCGGTTAATCAAAAACCGATTAACGGAACTCCCCGCCCCAAAACTATGCAGGCGGTTTCCGGGTTTGAGATGTTGTTGCACCTCCGCCAGCACTTGATTTTCATTGCCAATATAACCATCCGTCAACAACACCACCGTCCGCAACCGCCCTACATCCGTAACCGGGAAGTTCAAAACCGCCTGAATTCCTCGTAACAGTTCCGTACCCCCATTCGCCTTTAAGTGATTAATATACTGCAACGCTTGGGCGCGATTTTGGGGGGTGTTCGCCAAGGGAACCACAGACAACTGTTGCGTGGTATTGGCAAAATCAATAATACTAAAGGTATCGTCGGGATTTAAGTGATTAATAAACTGTCGCATCAATTCCTGGCATTGCATCAGTGGCATACCAGCTTGAGAACCCGAAGTATCGATGAGAAAAACCACATCTTTCGGAACAATTTGATTTGTTGCATACTTAATCGCCGGAATCAAATAAACCGCAAAATGTCCCCCCCGTTCATCGGATTGAGTTAAAATTGTTGTTTGGGTGTGTTCTCCAGCCACCTGATAGCGCAACATCAAGTCTTTATTGGGGATAGTATCTCCCTCTGCTAAGGTAATGTGGGCATTTTGTCCGCTATGATCAATCTGAAGTTGATGGGAGGGAGAATTAATCCCCAGAATTGGCACACCCGCATCAATTTCAACTGTTACATTAATATCATGACGCGATCGCATCCCCTTCGGCAAAATAGGCGCATTTAAACGAGACGCATCAGGAACTAAATCCGTATCTTGATTTTGGGTCAGGGGTACACTAGGATCTTCAATCGCAACCCCCGGAATATAACGGGGGCCAACCACCATTGGAAACACAAATTCATAGTTTCCCCCGGTAAATTTCAAGCTATCGGAATAGCGAATAATCACATCAATTTGTTCACCGGGTTTAATATTAGCCAAAGATTGAGTAAAAATATTATCTCGTTCTTGTTCTAACAGTCCGGCGGTGCGTCCTTGTTGTTTCGCCTGTTCATAAATTTGTTGCGCTTCTTCGCGTTTTTTAATGTTACCTTTAATAGTGCGATCGCCAATTTGAATTAACATTTCATCTACAGCGGCTTCATCGGGTAACGGAAAAATATAAACCGCTTCTAAGGTCGTGGTAAAAGGATTTTCAAAACTCTGGGTGACTTCCACCCGTGATAGATTCCCCGCAATTTTAGCAATTACATTGGTATGTTTAAGGGGAAAGGCGATCGATTCTTTGTTAGGGCTTTGAATATATAACCCACTCGGTTGATCTTTAATATTTTGAGGCATAATGAGATAACCTCTCGGCTTGTTAACTGTTTCTAGTGTAGCTTTGTTTTTTGGGAAATGCAATGCTTCTCTGTTGAGATATTTGTGACATTATTCTTAATTTACACCTTGTTGTATACTCAATTGAGGCAAACTAAATTTATAAAATTTACTGTGAATAACGAAAACCTTTATCTGAAAAAGAGTCACGCAATGGCTAGAAGCTTTATTAAGTGCTGAGTAATGTTATCAACTGTAAAACAAAGACCAGAATATACGTTTAAATATAATCAGAATTTAGGACGACACGGATGGTTACGTCTGACTCCTGCCTATGGCGTAAAATTAGTTGAAAAGCTTTTAACTTCTGTTGAACCAGATGCAATTATTCTTGATCCCTTTTCAGGTACAGGAACTACAGGACTTGTGGCGGCTGAACAGGGAAAACAGACAATTTTATTAGATATTAATCCGTTTTTAGTTTGGTTAGGAACTGCCAAATGTAGAAACTATTCTAAGGCTGAATTAACAGATATCAGGAACCGAATAAAACTTGTTTTTCAGGACTACAAAACTTTAATTAATCAAGACAATTGGATACCCCCTATATTTAATATTGAAAGATGGTGGTCTAGGCATACCCTAAAATTACTGACAGCTTTGCGAACCGCTTTAGTCAATTATTTTGGTGAACCCGAAAATAATCATTATAGTTTAGTGTGGATTGCTTTTTGCCGTCTGATTATCGAAACTTCTTCCGCCTCGTTTAACCATGTTTCTATGTCATTTCAGGAAACAGTTAACCAGTTTGATATAGAATATACTGAAGAATTATTTCTGACTATTCTTGAGTTTATTTTAAACACAGCAGAAACCAATATTTCAGGGATGATAACTATTATTGAGACAGATTCTAAAACTCTAATCGGATTAGATCATATTAAAGCTGATCAAGTGATTACTTCACCACCTTATCCTAATCGCATGAGTTATATTCGTGAACTGCGTCCTTATATGTATTGGACTAAGTTTATAACTGAAGCAAAAGAAGCTGGTGAAATTGACTGGTTAACAATTGGGGGAACTTGGGGAATTGCTACCAGTCGTTTAAATTCTTGGCAAATCGAAGAAAAGAATTTACCTAAAGAACTATTTATAACTGTAGATAAAATCAACAAATCTGGGGGTAAAAATGCTGATTTAATGGCTATTTATGTGTTAAAATATTTTCATGATATTCATCTTCATTTATCTTCACTGAGGTCTATTCTTAAAGATCAAGCAAATTTATATTATATTATTGGTAATTCAAATTTTTTTAACAATACTGTTGATACAGCATTAATTTTATCTGAGTCTCTGAAAATTTTAGGTTATAAACAGATCAATTATGAAATTATCAGAAAACGAAATTGTAATAAAGCATTATATGAATATTGTGTTTCTGCAAGTCGAACCGAAAGTAAGACATAAACAGACAAATACGCCTACCTTGACTCACTAGGTTATAGAGTTTAAATGGGTAAAAGCTTAACACCTGTTCAAACTCCCCCAGTTTTTGGTAAAGAATTTTTAAGGTTACGTCTATATCTTCTAAATGTTGACGAGCGCTCATTTGTTTTTTCTAGCTTCAATTCCGATGATTATTAATATGGCGAATTCTTGCCCCAGCCCATTGTAATTTTTCCCTTAAAGTTTGATAAAACGAATAATTTTCACGCAGAATAATAAATTTTGCCTCACAATTTGCCATAGAAACATCTACCCGTTGACCGGGCCAAACCGAGGTTGCTAATACCCCATCCATCCAGAGTTTAGTATCATGTTCGGGGTCAGCTAACGGCCAAACGCTAACAACTGAACCGGGAGGTAAAACGATGGGACGACTGGATAAACTTAAGGGACAAATGGGAGTAACCGTAATAGCCGCCATTCCAGGGTGTAAAATCGGCCCTCCGGCGGATGTATTATAACAAGTAGAACCGCTTGGAGTTCCCACAATTAAACCATCCCCTTGATATTGATCAACGATTTCTCCATCCACTTCCATCTCTAAAAATGATGTGGGCATTCGATAGGCAGAAGCAGGTTTAATACACATTTCATTTAAGGCTAAAAAGCGATCGCTAACGGGTTCTAAATTGGTTCGATTTCCTTCATAAACAGTCGCTTGTAACATCACCCGACTTTGCACAGCATAACGATCTTGAAACAGTCGATCAATGACCGCTTCCGTATTTTGAACATCTTCAAAATACTCAGTTAAAAATCCTAAATGTCCCCCTATATTAGCGGCTAAAATGGGAATTCCTTCCGGGGCTAAATGTCGGGCGGCGGCTAAGGCTGTTCCATCTCCACCTAATACAATGGCTAAATCAATGGGAACGCTACTAGAAGCGAGAAAAACAGGATAAGGGTTATCTTTAGCCCCACTTGGCCCCATTAATACATGACATCCCTGCTTTTCTAAATATTTAGCATATTGCTCCGCCCAGCGTTGGCTTAACGGATCTCTAGCTTTGTGCGCGATAATCACCTGTTTTATTTCCACGACGCTATCCCATTTTTGCTCAAAGTCTTGTTATTATTATCCCTGATCGATTACCAAATTTGGATAAATTGATTACACTAGATTGATAGAGCTAAAATTAAGTTATGGTTCAACTCAAATCTGCCGAGATTATTTATCCAGAAGGTGACGGGAAACCAATGGCTGATAATACCAAACAATTTCGTTGGATTGTTGTAATTGAACAGAATTTAGAACAACTTTATGCCAATGATCCTAATGTATTTATAGCCGGCGATTTATTTTGGTATCCCGTTGAAGGACGAAATACGATTGTACAAGCCCCGGATGTTATGATTGCTTTGGGTAGACCTAAAGGCGATCGCCGATCCTATAAACAATGGCAAGAAGAGGGTATTGCTCCTCAAGTTGTCTTTGAAATTCTTTCTCCTTGTAATTCCCCAACGGATATGGACAAAAAATTATTATTTTATGACCGTTATGGGGTAGAAGAATATTATATCTATGACCCGGATACGAATCAATTTAAAGGATGGTTACGCCGGGAAATGGGTTTAGATATCATTGAAGAAATTAACGGTTGGGTGAGTCCTCATTTAGGAATTCGCTTTGATTTATCGGGGGAAGAATTACAAATTTATCGTCCCGATGGCAATCCGTTTTTATCTTATCATGAAGTCAGTGAACAATTAGAACAAGAACGCCAACGGGCTGAAGACGCTCAACAACGATTAGCAGAAATGGAAACGTTATTGCAACAATATCGAGATCGTTTTGGGAATTTACCGACTCAAGAATAGAAGTGTAGAAACCGAGTTTATCATTGAATAAACCCGGTTTCTATGATCTCGCACGGGGCCAAGGAATAGACGGGTTAGCAACAATTGTTTGGGCAACGATACTCGCTCCATAACGGTTTAAATGACTGGGATCGGCAAAATAATTATATTGAGTTAATGCCTTTTCAGATAAATCAATAAAAATAAAACCATACTCTTGAGATAACTGTTGCATTTGTTCTTGAAATTCAACTTCAGCCGACCAGCGAGTACCATCTAAATAATCATCCGTGAGAGGTAAGTTCACTAACACCAATTGAATATTATTAGAACGAACAAAAGCGACCACTGAATCAAAAGCCCTCGCTTGTTCTCCTCCTAAATTAAAGGCTCGATAATCTCCATCATAAGCTCCAGAAACATAAGGTTTTTGCTGATAATAGGTCTTGGGGTTAAACCGAATCGATAAAGGTAAAAATCCATTGGCTTCAATTGCATCTAAAGAAACCAGAGTTGCGGAAACATTAAATTCTGAAGGGCGATAGAATAAATTCTGATAGCCCGATAAAGTATTATCATTAGAAATTGCAGCTAAACTAGAATCATAATTTTGAATAAAACTAGAGGTTTCAAACTGAAATTTAGGGTTATCTTTCTGTTTACAAGAGTTCGGTAATTGATAACATTTGGTTTTAGAATTGGGTTCAGCTTTAGCTAATTGGGGTCGAATGCCAGCCGCTATTTTTTGATGGGCTTGGGAGGCAATTATAGCCTCATAGGTGCGATCAATTCGACCACTATTAAACGCCCTCACTCCATCCGCCCAAATGATTAATTTAGGCAGTTGTTCTGGGGTTAAAACTTTTCTCAAAATATAATCAACGACTTGCGCCGTTGCACCATTTACCCCAAAGTTAAAAATCCTTAAATTTTGATATCCTTTTTTAGCTAACGCTTGCTGCATTTGTGCCGGATCAACCCCTTGTAAAGCACGAGAACTTCCCACAATTAAAATATCAGGTCTACCAAAGGTACTCAAATAAGATAAATATAATTGTAATTGTTGATCTAACGGTTCACTATCAAAACTGGGAAACTGAGCAACGGAACCCGAACGTGCAGCTTGCTGTTGAGAATAAGCTAAATTTCGCATATATTCAATCACTTTTTTCTCAGCAAATACTCGTTTAGGACTATTAGCAGGAACCGCTTGCATCCACGCCACCGCTTGTAACCATAACCGGGCAACTTCATCCCATTCTGATTTAGATTTAGCGGTTTGTGCTAAATTAGCAGCTTGTAAAGCAAATTTCATCGATTCATCTAAATGATTTTCTTCAATACAAGTTTGAGATTTAGAAATAGTTTGATTCGATAAATTTTCCTGTCCTACTAATATTTTTTTGGCATCTAATTTCGGAGAATTGGGAACAATAGACGCTGCGATCGCAGTCTCAGAAGAAGCAGGAGGTTGAGAAGATTGTTTGAATGATGAACACCCAACCGTTAAGAGAATAAAGGGAACTGTAGCGATCATTAAGCTATGTTTACCGTTTGATCGCATCAACAAGTTCAATATAGACAATAGACTCATAGCAATTGTTAGCTAGGCGTAAATGATTTAGGTTAATCGGGCTGTCTCTGACATCATTATAAATGAAAAAGCTCCGGTTAAACCTTCCCTTCAATCATTCCCTCGGCTTGATGAACAATTGCTCTTAACTGTTCGATCCTATCTTGACTTGCTGTTTGCCACATTTTTCGTTGATAAGCTTCTAATAATCGTTCTGCCATATCCCGTAACGCCCAAGGATTTTTTTCTTGAATAAATTGTTGTACTTTCTCATCAAAAATGTAAGCGTTTGCAACTCCTTCATACATAAAATCCTCAACACAATTTGCTGTCACATCATAAGCGAATAAATAATCAACGGTTGCTGATAGTTCAAATGCTCCTTTATAACCATGTCGCATCACGCCAGCAATCCATTTTGGATTAATTACACGAGAACGATAGACTTTAGCAATTTCTTCTTTTAAAAGTCTAATTTTGGGGTTTTCAGGAATCGCATTATCCCCAAAATAAGTTTGAGGATTTTTCCCCGTTAACGTTCTAACTGCAACGGTCATTCCCCCTTGAAATTGATAATAATCATCAGAATCTAATAAATCATGTTCTCGATTATCTTGATTATGGAGAACAATTTGCATCTTTTCTAGGCGATTTTGAAACGCTTCAGACGCAGAAATTCCCTGCTGATACCCAGAATTTGCACTCGTATAAGCGTAACTACTCCAGTTAATATAAGCCGTCGCTAAATCTTGATCATCTTGCCAATTTTGCGACTCAATTAACCCTTGTAAACCTGCTCCATAAGCACCGGGTTTAGACCCGAAAATTCTCAAGCGCGATCGCAAATTTGCCTGTTCTATTGTTAAACCTTCTTTCATCCAAAATTGCGTTTCCTGTTGAACTTGTGCCGCTAAAGGATTTTGATCTGCGGTTTCATCTAAATTAGAAATAGCAATTACCGCCTGATCAAATAAATCAATTAAATTAGGAAAAGCATCTCTAAAAAACCCGGAAATTCTCAAAGTAACATCCACGCGGGGACGACCTAAAATCGAAATCGGTAATATTTCAAAATCAACAACTCGCCGTGAAGGATAATCCCATACTGGTTTTACGCCTAATAATGCTAAAGCTTCAGCAATATCATCCCCCCCAGTTCGCATGGTTGAAGTTCCCCAAACCGATAACCCTAATGTTTGAGGATATTCCCCATTTTCTTGAGTATAACGTTCAATTAATGCGGTGGCGGCTAACTCCGCAACTTTCCAAGCGGTTTCTGTTGGAATGGCACGAATATCAACGGAATAAAAATTGCGTCCTGTGGGTAAAACATCGGGTTTTCCCCTAGTAGGAGCACCGGATGCACCACTGGGGATAAATTGACCATCTAAACCTTTTAATAAATTGGTAATTTCTTCAGAACTTTTTAATAAATTGGGTAATAATTTGTTATAAATCCAGTTTAATTCCTGTTGAATTAATTTCCCTTCTTCCTGAAAATTTGGTAATTTTTCGATTAATTTAATCGCATATTCTTCAATCACAGCCACCCCGTCCCCAACGGTTCGACAGAATTGATAATTAATAGTTTGATTAATCATTTCCCCATAATCTGAGGTTAATGGATCAAATTCTAACTGCCAATCTTCTGCGATCGCACGAGTTAATCCTAATCGTTTAGAATCAGGATGACGAGCGATCGCTATGATTAAATCCCTTAATTGTTCACCTTGGGGACATTGCCCAAAAATATGTAATCCATCTCGAATCTGTGCTTCTTTTAATTCACATAAATATCGATCTAATTCACTAAAAATAGAATTTTTATCTGGATTAATCGCTTTTTTATTAAATTTCGGTAAACCCAATTCTTCCTCTAAATTTTCTTGTTGAATTAATTGAATTATTCTTTCTGAAATTAACGATAACCGTGACGGGTCTAAACTTTGTGCCTCATAATATTCATCCATTAACCCTTCTAATTTTTGTAATGAGCCATATAATTCAGCACGGGTTAACGGCGGTGTTAAATGGTCTAAAATAACCGCTTGAGAACGACGTTTGGCTTGGGTTCCTTCCCCTGGATCATTAACAATAAAGGGGTAAAAATTCGGTAATGCACCTAACGCTATTTCAGGATAACAGTTTTCAGATAATCCGACACTTTTTCCGGGTAGCCATTCCAAATTCCCATGTTTTCCTAAATGAATAATGGCATCCGCTTGAAATTGATATCGTAACCAATAATAAAATGCTAAATAGTCGGGTGTCGGTTCTAAATCAGGAGCATGATAATTTAAACTCGGATCAAGATCATATCCCCTTGAGGGTTGGATACCAATAAAAATATGACTCAGTTGAATTCCTGAAATGGCAAAACCTTGAGAAGTCTTTTGTTTCTCCTGAAAATGATGATCCCATCGCTTATTAATTGCTGTTTGAACAGATAGCGGTAACGTTGAAAAATACTGTTGATAGTCTTCAAAGGATAAACATTGATAAACAGACCGTAATTCCCATCCTTCAGGATCATTCGTCACACCAGAAGTTAATTGATCAATTAATTGTTCTCCGGTTTCAGGATAATTTTCTAAAGAATATCCCGCAGTTTTTAACGCTTCTAAAATCTTAATACAACTAGCTGGCGTATCCAAACCCACCCCATTTGCTAACCGTCCATCTCGACAAGGATAGTTTGCTAAAATAATCGCAATACGTCGTTTTTCGGGAGGTTTCTGTTGTAATTTAATCCAATTTCTGGCTAACTCTGCGACAAAGTTAATCCGATTTTCTACCGCCACATATCGCACAACATTTGTTTCTAAGATTGAATTCCAATTTTCAACAGCCTTAAAAGAAATAACCCGACTAATAATCCGTCCATCTACTTCCGGTAAAGCTACATTCATAGCAATATCCCTAGGGGAAAGTCCCATAAAATTATTCTCCCACTGTTCTAAAGTTCCCCCGCTTAAAATTACTTGCAAAACGGGAATATTTAAAGAAAATAATGGCGGTTGACTCTCATCTTCAGAAATCGAAGAAATTGAAAAACTGGTAGTATTAATTAACAATTGAGGTGTTTTAGGCTTAAAATAGGTTAAAACTTCCGTTTGTAGATCAGGATCTCGCAAAGAAGAAACAAAAATAGGAATAGGTTTTAACTGATATTTAACTAATGCTTGACACAGAAAATCTATCGGATCTAAATTGCCAGATAAGTAATGAGCGCGATAAAATAGAATCCCAATAGCAGCAATATAATGATTAGAGTTTAAATTAGGATTCCATTGATAATAACCTACTTTAGGAATAGTAACGGGAGGAATAATCGGATAATTTTTAGTAAAAATATGATTAGCAATTAATAATAATGCTTGAGTAAAATTATCAACACCTCCTTCGGTTAAATATCGCCAAACTTGATTGACAAGGGATAACGATACCGTTGAATGACTGATTAAATCCGGGTCAGGACGATCATCACCAGGGAGAATAATTAATTGAGCTTTAGTTTTAGTAACAATTTCTTGTAAAACTTCTAACCCATACGACCAATAGGAACGTCCTCCTAATAATCTTAAAATAATGATTTGTGCTTTTTCTAAAATAGTTTCTGCATAGGTATCAATGGTTAATTGTTGTTGTAATTGTAATAAATTCGTAACTCGAAAAGCCGGAAAATCAGCCGGAAGTTTAGACCCAACTGTTGCTAAAGTTTGAATATCTGTATCCGCCGCCGTTAAAAAAATAATCGGTGCAGGAGTTTGTTCAATAAAAATTACCCCTTCAGTATCGGGGTTCCATCCTCCGGGTGTAGCTGCAATTCTGTGCATTTTAATTCCAAAATAAAGTTAATCCTGATCCTGATCTCGATGCACAATATTCGGAGAAAAAGCGGGAAGACAAACCGCCACATATTCCGCGCCATCTTCCGTTGGTGTACTATAACGTACCCATTCTCCTTTATGCGTAATTACCGCTTGTCCTGCTAAAATATCCCGTTGACCTCCTTCATATTCGATCCGTAATACTCCCTTTAAAACAACTGTAAATTCATCAAATTCGGGTCGTTGTCCGGGTTCAATCCACCCCCCCGGAGAGTTCATATAAGCTATACTAACTTTATCGGTTTTACTATTGACTCGTCCAATATATTCATCAATTAATTTCGGTTTATTTCCTGCGGCTGTGATTCGACTCGGTTGTTCAATAAAATCAGGCATGGTTATCTGTTAATAAAATTTTTGAGGGTTAGGATTCTGAACAAGAAAAGACTCTTAAAAAATCTAATCAATATTAACATCCTTTGCTTGTTCAGAATTTATTATAACTGATTTTCAAGCTTGAAAAACTATCGCACTCGTAGAAATTGATTAAAATCCCAAATTCAAGATTCTACTCCTGAACCCAAATAGAAACACAACCTCCTTTACAAGAAAATTCACCCCAACCGGAATCATTGGTTTCAATGGGCTCTTGAATATTCCCTGTTAGGTCATAAAATTTAGTGTTGGGTTTACCCACTTCCATCGGTTTAATTCCTTCTGGGCCATCACTTAAAATCACCGCCATTGCTTTCGGATGTTGTTCATCTCCTAAGCGAGTCCAACCAATAATATCGGGGTGATCAAAATAGTCATATTGAGGGCCGTAGCCGTAATTTTGACGCGCATAAAGACACTGATCAATAAACTGTTTATGGGAGGGTAAAACAATTTTATAAGTATTCCCATCCCGTCCTCTATCTTCATATTCTGCCCCGTAATAATCGGCGTAAAAAATACAAGGATAACCTTCTTGACGCAATAAAATAATGGCATAAGCCAAGGGTTTAAACCAAGGTTCAACGACAGATTCTAAGGCTTGTAACGGTTGAGAATCATGGTTTTCAACAAAAGTAACGGCATTCATTGCCCGTCCTTTAATTAAACTTCCATCCAGAATGGTTCGCATATCATAATATCCCCCAGCTTTACTCGCATAGTGAAAATTATAATGAAGGGTCACATCAAACACGGACATTCGTTGACCTACAGAGTCTAAATACCAATTCAAGATGCCAGTATCAGGCGCCCAATATTCCCCAACAATAAACAATTCTCGACCGACATATTTTTCCATAGTATCTAACCATTCTGGGAAAAACCAACTGGAAATATGTTTAATGGCATCTAAGCGAAATCCATCCACACCCGTTGTATCCAGATACCATTTTCCCCAGTTGATCATTTCCTGTCTGACTTCCTCATGTTGAAAGTCTAAATCTGCCCCCATTAAATAAGCAAAATTCCCAAATTCTAACGCCACATAATCATCAAAGGTTTTCCCCTCAAATAAATAAACCGTTCCCGATTCTTTGCTATATTCATCATAATCAACGGCATCAAAATGCCACCAATGCCACTCAAATTGAGAGTATTTTCCCTGACGACCCGGAAAGTTAAACAGGGTGTAACCTTGAATATCTCTTAAATCTCCTTTTGGTGTTTTGCGATTATTATAAGGGAAAGGAATGGCTTTGGCAATTTCGGCTCCATCTGCCCCGATTCTGTGATTTAATACGATATCTGCATAAACTTGAATTCCGGCTTGATGCAAGCTATTAATGGCATCTAAATATTCTTGACGAGTGCCATATTTCGTTCTAATTGACCCTTTTTGATCAAATTCTCCTAAATCATACAAATCATACACGGCATATCCCACATCCATTCCACCACTTGCGCCTTTGTAAGCCGGTGGTAGCCATAAAGCAGTAATTCCTGCATCCGCTAACTCTTGGGCGTTAATTTTTGTTTTATCCCACAAGGTTCCATCAGCCGGGAGATACCAATGGAAATATTGCATCATCACACCATTAATTTTTGCCATGTTTCCGGGTTAATATAAAATAGTAACTATGGATTGAGTTTGGAGTTGAGTCTCTTAAATCCTTTGATTTAGATTAAAACAATCGCCTTTCTCCTTCCTTGGGAATATTATAGCGATTATGTTCGCAAAACTCTGAATGGTGAATTTTGATTTTCCCAAGTACAAATAGACAAGTAAATTTGCGTTTTGCAAAAGTAAGATTCTTCGTAGGCAAGCCTTAAATTACGCTCTAAACTCTCCCGTTCAACATCACGAGCATTGGCAGAACCAATTGCTTTGCGTAAGCTAACAGATAGGATTTCCACCAAGTGATGACCACAGCAGACTTGCCAGGGATCATGGTTGCTACTTTTTTGGTTTGTTATCCGTTGTTGTAAATCTTCATTTTTCAGTGTAAAGGCTTGGGATTTATTCTTAACTTCTTGAATTAGTTTAATTTCATTAATTTTTAGGGTTTTCTCATCAATAAAGTTACTAAATTTAATCCCCTCAAAAGTTAAGTTTAATCCATCACGATTAGAAACCCAAAGAAGATACCCAACTGATATACCAGCTTCAAGTAATGCTGTTCTTATATCTCGACCAAATGCAGTAATTTTATCCTCAGAGCCAAACTCACGAATCACTTTATCAAAGGCTCTTGAATTGATCAGCATCGTTTCAAGGTCATGGGTATCTGTACGAATTAGATTAGGGTTAGTATACGGTGAAGTTTCAAGATGATCAAAATCTGCATCAACAATAGCTAAAATTCCATCAAAATTGTCTTTCTCCAAAATACCCAGAACATCAATAATTAGAAGTTTACTTGAGGGTTTGCCTGAAATACTCTTTAATTCACAGGTTGTTTTATCAATAAAACGTTCATAAAATGTTTGATCTGTCCTACCTTCAACTAATAAAAAAGTTCCTGAAAAAGTGCTACGTCTTAGCCGAATGGCATTGGCATGACGGTCAGCAGAAAGATACTCCCTCATTTCCTGGCTCCTTTCAGTTCCACCGTCAAATCCCAACGCTCTTGAATAATATCGGGTGAGTGAGTCGCCATTAAAATATCTAAATTTGCAAGCTTTGTAATTTCTTGTAAGTCCTTTAAAAATTGGGCTTGCCATCCTACATGAAGCGATAGTTCGGGTTCGTCAATTAGCACTAGAGAATTAGGTTTAACCTTAAATAGTAATTCGTAAAGAAGAACTAATTCATGCTGCTCACCCGATGACAAATCGGTTGGGGAAAGAATATCTGTATTAGAGGAAAATGGATGATGTGTCTTGAAAACAAAGCCTTTTTCTTTGCTAAAATTCATTTCTTTATAAGAATAAGAAAATTTATTGTTAATAATTTTTCTTAAAAGTTCAATTTTACTAGCAATTTCATCAAAAACACTCAATTTTTTTTCTACATCTTTAACATACACTGACAAAATATTTATGGTGCTTTCATCTATAGATTGAGGCTGAATTTGAAAGTCTGAATTTTCATCTTTATCTAATAAACCAACCTCGATTAGACGAGAGCGAGTTTCCTCAAGTTCATTGAGATGAGTACGAAGTTCTTCATCTGTTAAATCAAAGTCAGGAGATGATTGTTGTTGGACAACTCTTGCAGGAAATGTTCTATCAAGAGATTGAGATGTTGTGCCATATTCTGCCAGCTTAGATTCAATCAGTTTTGCAAGCTCGTTAGAATAAGATGAAACCGTTGGTATCATGGAAGATGTTCCCAAATTCACTCTTGAAGAACGAATAGGCTCAAAGTTTAATAAACGTTGTGATTCTATAAGGCGGACATGAATATTATCTGTTAATGCTTTTAACAAATCTGGTATTTTATATCGTGATTTTATGTTGAACGGGATAACATCTTCAAATCTCTCTATAACTTCGTTTAAAGAAAGAGTTTCACCTGTGGGGACATAGACCCATGTTTTAACTGCTACTCGTTCCAATCCAGGAATTCTATCGTCCAAAATACTGACTAGCAAATCGATATCTGGGGAGTCTTCCGTTTCTAGTAAAGGCCAAGTACGACTTTTTGAATTAGGCTTATGAAATTCGATGAAATACTCTCTATTTTTTGTTTTTGTAGAATCATCCGAAGTGCTTATTACCTCAAGGCTTGTGCCATTATTAAAATCTACTTGAAAATTTTTAAATGGAATACTACGAAACACCGAATATCGATAATTGAACAACCCATTTAGCATCCTCAGTATAGCGGTTTTTCCAAAACCATTAGGCCCATGAATGATTGTAATTCTCTCATCTATATTCAATGGAATTACATGATCAAAAATTCCAAATAGACCATTAACGGATATTTGCTTAATTTGCATAGTGTTTGAGTTCCATAGCCATAGGCTGCTTAACTGCAATTATAACTTTTAGTTGTACTTGTCTCAATAACGCAGAACTTTTGTAAATTGTTTCACTCATAAAAGTAGCGATAGCCTTCGGCTGGGCGGAGCCCATCGCATTCTAATCCGTTATCTTAAAAATACCCACTCCTAATTGTTGATCAAAATGACACTATCAATCGCAAAATGGAAACTAGACGACTATCACCGCATCGTTGAAATGGGTTTACTCGATGATCGCCCCGTTGAACTGCTGTATGGAGAAATTGTTCAAATGTCCCCAGAAGGAGAACCTCACGCCTATTTCAGTAGCGAAGCAGGTGATTATCTCAGCCGTTTACTAGGAAATCGTGCCCTGGTTCGTCAAGCTAAACCCATCACCCTTCCTAACGACTCCGAACCCGAAGCCGATATTGTCATTGTTCAACGTTTGGGTAGAGAATATCTCAGCCATCATCCCTATCCTGAAAATATTTTTTGGGTGATCGAATACTCCCAGTCCAGCTTAGAAAAAGACTCAACGGTAAAATATCGCCTTTATGCTGAAGCGGGAATTGCGGAATATTGGTTGGTTAACCTAGGGCGTCGGGAACTAATTATTTATCGTGACCCCCGTGATGGCGAATATGGTTCCAAAATTACCTTAACCGAAGGTGAAGTCACACCCCTGGCCTTTGCCGAGATCCAAATTCCTGTTGAAGCCCTGATTTCAGCAGATTAATAAGTGTTTATACCTGTATTTTCCCCTGGATTTGTTACCCAAATCTTAAAGATGAGCAAAGATTTATTGATTATTTCCCAATCGGATGTAATCTAAAAATTTGCATCTGTAATCCACAATTCACCAAAATATGGGAGAACAAAAACGCATTGGTATTTTAACCAGTGGGGGAGACTGTGCAGGTTTAAATGCAGCAATTCGGGCTGTGGTGTATCGGGCATCTGGAACCTTTGGATGGGAGGTTTTCGGGATTCGAGAAGCCACCCAAGGGTTAATGACCCGTCCTGTGAACAGCGCGCCTCTGACGATTGATAAAGTTGATAATATTCTTACGGCCGGGGGGACGATTTTGGGAACCACGAATAAAGGTGATCCCTTTGCCTTTCCCATGCCGGATGGAAGTTTGCTAGATCGCTCTGAGGAGATTATTGAAGGATATCATCTCTTAGGATTAAATGCCTTAATTGGTATTGGGGGAGATGGCAGTTTAGCAATTTTGCGACGCATTGCCCAACAAGGAAATCTTAATTTAATTGGTATTCCTAAAACCATTGATAATGATGTGGGAAGCACGGATTTATCCATCGGGTTTAGTACGGCTGTTGATATTGCAACGGAAGCTTTAGATCGTCTGCATTTTACTGCCGCCAGTCATAGCCGCGTGATGATTTTAGAAGTTATGGGGCGAGATGCAGGACATATTGCCCTTCATGCAGGAATTGCGGGAGGTGCAGATATTATTTTAATTCCTGAAATTCCTTACAGTTTGGATCGAATTTGTCACCAAATTGCCGAACGACAAAAACAAGGGAAAAACTATTGTTTAGTGGTGGTTGCAGAAGCGGTTAAAACGGAAACGGGAGAACCTGTCACTAATATTAATCGCATGGGACAAGCTCGTTTAGGCGGTATTGGACAATATTTAGCGGATGAAATTTGTGCTCGCAGTGGCGCAGAAACTCGCGTGACAGTTCTCGGTCATATTCAACGAGGGGGAACTCCTTCACCGATGGATCGCATTATTGCTTCTGCTTTTGGCGTCGCAGCCGTGGATTTAATTGCGGAAGACAAATATGATCAGGTTGTGGTTTGGCGAGATCGTAAAGTGTCGAGTATTCCAATTCTCGATGCGATCGCTCAATATCGGGCTGTTAATGCTAATGATATCTTAGTCGAAACGGCTCGAAGTATGGGCATTTGTTTAGGAGATTAATTCTGTTTAATTCTCCGTGATCAATTAATAACTTAACTCCCTTTCCCTAATCGGGGAGAGGGATGCTGATCATTAATGCGGATGGCGAGACTCGAACTCGCAAGGGAAGCCCACACGCCCCTCAAACGTGCGCGTATACCAATTCCGCCACATCCGCTTATGAACACTGCCTTGAATTAATTTAGCAGCTAATTTACTAATATAGCACAGCCTCCTAAAAGTGTCACCCTTTTTTCCAACTTTTTTCCCGGCTCCCCTCTTCCCGTGATGACCAAAATCCTCTATCCTAACTGAATGGTGAACAGCAACAGCAAGAGCAACAAAAGATGCGATTCTCAAAAATCTTAATTGCCAATCGAGGGGAAATAGCCTTACGGATTCTTCGCACCTGCGAGGAGATGGGTATTGCGACGGTTGCTGTTCATTCAACGGTAGATCGTCACGCCCTTCATGTCCAACTTGCGGATGAAGCGGTTTGTATTGGGGAACCCAGCAGCAGCAAAAGTTATTTGAATATTCCCAATATTATCGCGGCGGCTCTGACTCGCAACGCCACAGCCCTTCATCCCGGCTATGGGTTTTTAGCGGAAAACGCCCGGTTTGCCGAAATTTGTGCCGATCACGAAATTGCTTTTATTGGCCCTACCCCGGACGCGATTCGGTCTATGGGGGACAAATCAACCGCCAAGGAAACCATGCAGCGTGTCGGAGTTCCCACCGTCCCCGGTAGTGACGGACTCCTGACTGACGAAAAAGAAGCCCTGGTACTAGCCAAAAAAATCGGTTTTCCGGTCATTATTAAAGCCACAGCAGGGGGTGGCGGTCGCGGAATGCGATTAGTCAAGCAGGAAGAGGATCTCCCCAAACTGTTTGCAGCAGCCCAAGGGGAAGCAGAAGCTGCCTTTGGAAATCCGGGGGTTTATTTAGAGAAATTTATTGAACGTCCTCGCCATATTGAAATTCAGATTTTAGCTGATAATTATGGCAATGTAATTTATTTGGGAGAACGGGATTGTTCGATTCAACGCCGTCACCAAAAACTATTAGAAGAAGCACCCAGTCCCGTGATGACTCCGAAACTGCGACACAAAATGGGAATGGCGGCGGTAAAAGCAGCAAAATCTATTAATTATACCGGGGCGGGAACGGTAGAATTTCTGGTTGATCAATCGGGTAATTTCTATTTTATGGAAATGAATACTCGAATTCAAGTGGAACATCCGGTTACGGAAATGATTACCGGATTAGATTTAATTGCTGAACAAATTCGCATCGCCCAAGGAGAAAAATTATCCTTAACTCAAGATAAAGTTCAACTGCGGGGTCATTCCATTGAATGTCGGATTAATGCAGAAGATCCTGACCATAATTTCCGCCCCCACCCCGGTCGTATTAGTGGCTATTTACCCCCCGGAGGAAATGGGGTCAGAATTGATTCCCATGTCTATACAGACTATGAAATTCCGCCTTATTATGACTCTTTAATTGGGAAATTAATTGTTTGGGGCCCCGACCGTCCGACTGCAATCTTGAGAATGAAACGGGCTTTACGAGAATTTGCCATTACTGGTGTTCCAACAACTATAGGATTTCATCAAAGAATTCTGGAAACTCCTGAATTTTTACGGGGAGAAATTTATACCAATTTTGTTGAACAAATGATGAAACAAGGACAATAAAAAGTAGGGTGTATGAGCTTGGCTCACGCACCCCTTTATCGAGTATTTATTGCTATAAAGCCGTATTCTTTTTAGGCGTTAGGTTTCTGAAAAGGATTTCCACAGATCCCGTAAACGTTGTTTAATTTGTTTTTCTTTCTGAGCGATCGCCGTTCCCGCTTCTCCTAATTTTACTTCAAAGGCTTTGCGTTTTTCGTCGAGTTTTCCACTATAGGTTTCGGGTTCATCCTTGGCTTTTTCATACCAAACTTTTGCTTCATCCAAATAATGCTTGATATCCTCATAACGCTGTCCATAGCGTCCGACTAAGTTAGCATTAATAATGGCTAATTGTGCTTTAAGTTGAGCATAGCGTTTTTGCATTAATGCCACTTCTTCACTATCCTTAATATTGTGAACAGCGGACTCAATGGCTGATTTAATTTGATCTGACTTATCGGTTCCCACTTCTTGAATATCATTCAAGGCTAAATCAATACTATTTTGTAACTCTTGTTCCTCTTGATCAAGTTGGATTTCGAGTTGTTTCACTTCCGCTTTTGTTTTATTGATGGACTGGCGTTTTTTGCTGCTGATTCCATCAATTACTCCCTCAATAGAAGCTGTAACATTTTCTTGAACTTCCTCACCTTTTCCTTTAACCGTTTCTAAAACTGTTCCGACTACCTCTTTCACTAAACCTCGGATCTCTTGAGAACCCCCTTTAAATTCTGAACCCATTTCTGAAATGGCAGACTTGACAATTTCACGAATTCGTTCAGCCCGTAATTTGTTCTCAGATTGTGCTTTTTTTAAATCCGATGCTAATTTATCTTGAATAGAATCTGACATAGGAATATCCTCAATAATCATTAAATTGCTTCAACAGCTTTTTATCAGCTTGTCTATCACTGCTCCCATTTCCTATCATAAAGAAATGCTGGAGATTCTGGGAGTAAAGTTCTCTACACTCTCCATATCGCAATAGCCGTATTTTTGAGACTGTATTAATCAATTTCTATAAGGGAACAGGGAACAGGGAACAGGGAATTACGAATTACGAATTACGAATTACGAATGGGGAAGAGGGAAGAGGGAAGAGGGATAATACTTCTGGCTGTTTCATGTCAGTTGTAAATGATTACAATCTCCGTCTCGAAGGCGCGGATTGCTATAAATATATCTTAAGATAGATGTTTTTTGAGTTTTAGTTTAATAGAAATCAGTTTAACTCATTGACGCTACAGTTGTAAATCCCCTAACACTGATCTTGATTTAAAATGAATAAATGACCGTTCCTGTTTTTCAGATAATATTCCCTCAAATTCTGTTTATTTTTCTCTATCTACGGTAATACATGGCTTTAATTAAAATCAATATAAAGGGAGATGTGTTTAACCTCAGAAAAACAGATACTAAGTTCATTACATTCTGAATCAAGGAGGTTCAAATGGATCTATTCATCTTGGAAGTGGGAACAAATACCCCTCATTTCCCGATGTCTGCAACCTTAGTTTTAATTCTGGGGTTTTTAGCAGCCACAACCATTGGTTCTGTCGCTTGGTACAACTCTAAACGTCCTGTTGGTTGGAAGGATAAAGAACGTCCTGACTTTGTTCCTGAAGTGGATAGTGACCAATAAAAAATAGAATTTCTGGGGGGTTTGAAAATTCATTTGATTGTTAATTTTAAACCCATTCTAAAGCCTGAGTTGTTTTTTAAATCAGTTCAATAAAACTTTTGAGGTCAATAATTATGTCTAAAGAAGAAAAGAAAACTCCTCATATTCTCCACGAAGAAGCAGAACCTAATCCTACTTATGATCGGGGAATTATGCCCGCAGAAGTCGGTGCTAGAATTGACCGAGAACAGGAAAATTTTAAAAAAACTCCTGAACATGAAGAAGGGACTTTAGACACCACTGCTGGTTATACAATGGATCGAGAAGGGTTATTAAATAACTACGCCATTGAACCAGAAATGTATGTCAATGTTCCCGGAGATTTGAAAGAAGAAGAAGAAGCCGATAAAGCTCGTCGAGTTCAAACCTTACATGAAGTTAAGGAAGTTGAAGGGGGCGTAGGGAAAGGTCAGGGTATTATTTAGAAAAACTGGATTAATCTGACTTGAATGCTAACACTATAAACAAAGCCTAGCTTTTGAGCTAGGTTTTTTTATCTATTATATAAATAGAGTATAATTGTTTGTTTTTGAGCTTTATAATTCATCTATATATTGATATTTAAAATAGCTTTATGGAAATATCAATTTAGAATTATATGGAATAATTTAAAAAAATATTTATTCTATAAAAGGATTGATGACTTAGCGAATAGAGCCGAATATATTAGAAGAGTAAAACCGGGTTTAGTCATTAGTCTGAAACCCCAAAAAAGGAAAGGAGGCGACTGATGAAACTCAAAAATAATAGATTTTTGAAGTTAATCGTTTGGATTTTTACAGAAATTCTATTAAATTTTTTAGGACTTGATGATTTGGCAGATTATAGCGAGTTTTTATTTGAAAAGACAGTTTATAAACCCAGAGTTGTCATAGCAGAATTTGGGTTTAATCTAGGATTAAATGAAGTTCAGAATGGAGATGAGCATTTCACCTTTTAAAATCTATTTCTTAAGATTTACTCAAATTTATTCCCTAGGATAGAGCTAAAATTCTCTTACTCCTAGAATAATAGGATTAGTAATACATATAAGGAGAATTTCAATGAAATTTCCCTCAATAAATTTTTCTAATTTACGTCCTTTACGCTTTTTAATGGCAGCTTTATTGTTGGCTTTTCTATGGATTGGATCTGCTGTTCCCAGTTGGGCTGGAGTCAGTAGTCCTTCTCAAGGGGAAGATGCTCTTAAGCAAATTCAAAAAGATTCTGAACAAGTGCTCAGAGGTGGCCCTCCTTCTTTAGAAGATGTACAAGCTAAAGCTCAAGAAGGGATTAATGAAGTTCAAGGGGGTGCGGATAAAGAAAAAATGAAAAATCCTGCTAATAGCCAAAGTTCTACTTCTGTAGAAGAGAAAATTAAAGAAGGTATGGATAATATCCGCGATATTTTTAACCCCTAATTTTCTTTAATTGCTCACGACGGTATTACTTTCTTCTGGGTTTATTAAGTTCGATTGCTATAGTTATAAAAGTGTTGTTGGGTCTAACAGCACTTTTTTATTATTTTATCAAGGCTTTAGATTATTTTCCAATACAAAATCTGCTGAAAATTCGATCTAAAACGGATTCTGTAACTTCTTCTCCGGTAACTTCCCCTAACGCATGAATGGCACCTCGCAGATCAATTGTCCAAAAATCAAAAGGAAGTTGTTGCTTAATCGTTGTTTCCACTTGTTCTAAACATACTTTTGCACGGGTTAACGCAGTGGCTTGACGTTGATTAATCGCAAACTCTAAATTGGCTGCGTGAATATTTCCACCCTGAACTAAATTTAATATCGCTGTTTCTAACTCTGGAATTCCTTGATTTAAAGCAGCAGACATAGGAACAATTTCTCGATTTTCTAAATTAAAATATTGAATAGCTTTTGCTTTTAATTCCTCTAATTCTTGGGGGTTAACTTGATCAATTTTATTAAAAATAACAATTAAACCTGCTTTTTTAACTTGTTGATAAATGTCTAAATCTGCTTCAGTTAAACCTATTGCAGCATCCAATGTTAATAATACTAAATCGGCTGATTGTGCAGTTTGTCGCGATCGCTCTATGCCGATTTTTTCGACTTGATCTTCAGAGTGGCGAATTCCAGCCGTATCTAACACTTGAATCGGGATTCCTCCCACAACCAATTGCGATTCTACCACATCACGAGTTGTTCCGGGTAAATCCGTAACAATGGCGCGATCGCTTCGACTCCAAGCATTTAATAAACTCGATTTTCCCACATTCGGACGACCAACAATCGCAACTTTTAACCCCGTTCTTAATAATTCTCCCGTGTCGGCGGTCGCTAAAAATTGCGATAATTCTTCTAAAACGTGATGAATTTCCGTGATAATTTCCGATTCATTTAAGGGCGGTAAATCCTCCTCAAAATCCACCCTAGCTTCAATTTCTGCTAAAATATCTAAACAAGTTCCTCGTAATTCTCGAATGGGATTTGCTAATTTTCCTTGTAATCCGGCTAAAGCCATTTGGGCGGCTGCAATCGATTGAGATCCGACTAATTCCGCCACACTTTCCGCTTGAGTTAAATCTAACCGTCCATTTAAAAATGCCCGCAGGGTAAATTCTCCCGGTTGGGCTAACCTAGCTCCTAATTCTATACACAATTGCAACACTTGTTGAACCGCAATAATCCCCCCATGACAATGAAATTCTACGACATCCTCACGGGTATAGGAACGGGGAGATAACATTAATAATAATAAAACTTCATCAATAATTTTTAGAGTTTTTGGATGGCGAATATACCCATATAAAATCCGGTGACTTTCCCAAGTTTGTCGTCCTGGGGAATAAAATAACTGTTTAGCAATAGATTGAGAGTCTGTTCCCGACATCCGCACAATTCCCACGCTTCCCTGTTGCGGTACAATAGCCGTGGCGATCGCTACAATTGTTCCCCCAGTTGCCAAAAATTCAGCCATTTTTTGCCATTAATAAAATCCTATTGATCTTTGATTTTAACGTAAAAATATTCGGCAATAGGCAATAGGCAATTTGACAC
>NZ_JADEWU010000012.1:0-97366 GCF_015207485.1 Planktothrix mougeotii LEGE 06226 | reverse complement strand
TAATTCTCTGACAGAACTACCACCGGAAATTGGTCAGTTGCACAGTCTACAAACACTTGATTTAAGGGATAATTCTCTGACAGAACTACCACCGGAAATTGGTCAGTTGCACAGTCTACAAACACTTAATTTAATGGGTAATTCTCTGACAGAACTACCACCGGAAATTGGTCAGTTGCACAGTCTACAAACACTTAATTTATGGAATAATTCTCTGACAGAACTACCACCGGAAATTGGAAAATTAAAAGACTTGGAGTGGATTACTCTAAGGAACAATCCCATTCAAGATTTATCAGCACTTGCTAATCATCCCAAACAAAATTTGCTAGTTTCTGCTTTTGGGGTTAACCTTCGTCGACAATACTGGACTCACCTCAGCCAGTGGAAAGCTGAGTGGCTATTGACGGAAAAAAATTCGGAAATTCGCCGAATGTTGATCGAAAAAATGGGCTATGAGCGCATCTGTAAGGAACTCCAAGCCATTGAACTTGACTGTTGGCGCGAATATACCTTACTTAAAATTGATGCTAATGTGGATATTGAACCGATTCATTTGTTGAAAATGACTTGTCCGAGTACAAATCATATTCACGTTTTGCGGGTTCCTCCTAACCTCACCTCTGCCCGTGCCGCTATTTCTTGGGTAAACTGGGACATTGACCCCGAAGTTTTCGTCGCAGAAACCTAAAATTACTCTTTCCCCCATAAGCCTGAAGGGCGGGTTGTCACCCCCCGGCCCTGTTCCCTATGATTTAACCTTCAGCAATTAAAGCCACATCAATCTGTTCCTCTTGAGGTTGAGTGATTTGGACTTTTAGACCAGGGCCAAAGAACTGAGTGATTTTATCTTGTTTTTGTTGCCAACTGCTCAGGGGCATAAACGGAGAATAAAACTGTAAGATCAGTGTATAAGACCCATCAATGATGGTTTCTCGGATACCTTGGAGGGAGGGACGTTCTTCGCGGTTGGGGCTGAGTCCCAGACGTTCTAAGGTATCAGATAAATGGGCTTCTTGGCCATAACGATAACGGGTTACATCTTTGCGGATTTGATTTTGAGTCTCTGTAGCTTGTTGCTCTCGTAACGCTAAAACCTCGGAGGATGTCGCTTGAGTAATCGGAATGGGTTTTAATTCTGCTGCTTTAAGGGCGAGTCCCCCCAATAATAGGGGAATACCATAAAAAAATCCAGCTAAATTTAAAGTGGCATTATCTGCAAAATAAGCGGCAAAACCTACTACGGTTAAAATTCCACCGACCACTAAACCCACCGCGCCCAGAGAAGTTTGACGTAACATATTATAAATCACTCATTAGTCCGCGAAAATTCACTCTCTGATTTTAAGCTAGGACTCGGTTTAATGGTTTATTAGAAACAACCCATATTTTGATGTTCAACGCTGGCTTCTGGAAACAAAGCAGGGTTGGGATATACCGTGTCATCGGATGTTCAACATGACAACTAACGACGAAGATCAATCGACTGCTAATATTAAACGCAAACTACTGGAGCAGATTAACACGCTCAAGCGCGAAGACGAACGACTGTACAACATCCTAGCTATCGATGTTTGGGCTTTAGCAAAAACGATGGATGAGTTTCAACCGGGCTTTTGGAGTGCTTTTATGAAAAACCGCGAAAAAGCTTTAAAACGCTTCCTTGCTGAATCTGCTAAAAATAAACCTGATACTGATACCAAACGGCCCCCTTTTCTACGGTAGCCTTGGATTAAATTTTATGTTATTTTGATTAACAAATATGAGGATTTTATTAGTCGAAGATGATGAACGAATTACAAAAGCCTTAGCTGAAGCCTTCATGGATCATCATTATGTGGTAGATGTTGTTCATGATGGTCAGATGGGGTGGGAGTTTGTGGAATCGGCTACTTATGATGTGATTTTATTAGATGTGATGTTACCCCGACTCAATGGGATTCAATTTTGTCAACGATTAAGACAACGAGGGAATACAACACCTGTATTGATGTTAACAGCAAAAGATACCAGTGCTGATAAAGTATTAGGGTTAGATGTAGGGGCTGATGATTATGTGATTAAACCCTTTGATTTACAAGAGTTATTAGCTAGAGTTAGAGCGTTACTAAGGCGGGGAAATGTGGCTTTACCTCCTGTTTTAGAATGGGGGAATCTTCGCCTAGATCCAAATAGTTGTGAAGTTAAATATTGTGAAGATATTTTATCTTTAACGCCTAAAGAATATGGGTTATTAGAGTTGTTTTTGCGAAATCCCGGACGAGTTCTTTCCCGTGAAATTATTTTAGAACACCTTTGGTCTTTTGAAGATATTCCGGGTGATGATACGGTTAAAACCCATATTAAACGGTTAAGACAAAAACTGAAAATAGTGGGTGCGTCATCTACATTAATTGAGACAGTATATGGCTTGGGATATCGACTCAAAACGCAACGTGATTAATCCTGAATTTAGATCCTTAAGTTGGCGGTTATTACTCTCCTATTTAGGGGTAATGATGGCAATCTCTGGAAGCTCAATGATTGCTGTCTATGAATTTTTTTCCTTTAGTTTATATCAACAATTAGATCGTCAATTACTAACATTAGCAGATGCAGCTACTCATAGTTTAGCAGAAATAAAAGAACATAAAAATAATATTAAAAAGCCTAATCATCTGCGATTAGATAATGATGGGGATTTAGATATTCCTTGGCAAAATATTCAGCAACCGAGTCAAGGAGTTGAATGGTTTGATCAGAATCGCCAACGAATTGCTAAAGCAGGAAAAGTTTTTCCACCTCTTGATTTATCTCATTATAATCGGACTTATACTGTCAATAACCAAAAAATTCGTACCTTAACTTTACAAGTGAACCAAGACTCCAAAATACAAAAAAATATCATAGGTTATGTGCGAATTAGTGAGTCTATAGAATCCGTTGAACTGGTGCTAAAAAATTTAAGATTAGGGATGATGTTAGGGGGGATTTTAGTATCAGGATTAACGGCGTTTGGAGGAATGTGGTTAACTAAACAATCTTTAAAACCCATTGAACAAAGTTTTGAAAAACTCAAACAATTTACCGCCGATGCGTCCCACGAATTAAGAAATCCTTTAGCTGGAATTAAAACTTGTGTGGAAGTTATGCAAAGTCATCCAGAACGAATTCATCCTGCTGATATTGATAAATTAAACGCGATCGCGAGTGGGATCAATCAAATGACAAGTTTAGTAGAAGATTTATTACTGTTAGCCCGCACAGATAAACCTTCTATTAATATTAGTAAAAATTGGGTAATTATTCCCCTTCACGAACTGTTAGAAGATTTAGTGGAATTTCTTTATCATCAAGCTGAAGAAAAAGAAATTCAGTTAATTTTAGATATTAAGACAGAAATTAAATTAAAAGGCAATGGAAATCAGCTTTGGCGATTATTTTTAAACTTAATAGAAAATGCAATTTATTATACAGATAGTGGGGGGAAAGTTAGGGTATGTTTAGAAGAGCGTGAAAACTGGATTCGGGTGCAAATTAAAGATACTGGAATTGGGATTTCTTCTGAACAATTACCCTTGATTTTTGATCGGTTATGGCGTGCTGATCAAGCTCGAACTCGACGAGAAGGCGGATCTGGGTTAGGACTAGCGATCGCTCAAACTTTAGCTCAACAACATCAAGGAGAAATTACCGTTACCAGTCAGTTAGGAAAGGGTAGCTGTTTTGTTGTGCGTTTTCCCGGTTTACCCTATTCCTAAAACCCAATGATAATTCGTCACCAGTTTGTCACTTTTTAGGTTTATCCTCAAACTAAGGGTTAGGAGCATTATCTTTCTATTGTTATATTAATAACTATTTTATCGGTCATGTGCCTACCTTTAGAGAGGTAATTTTTTTACATTTCTACAAACCTATAATTATTGAGGTTAATAATAATGCAAAATCTTCAATTTCGGAAATTTCATCGTAAAATAGCACCAATTGTATTTATTCCTTTATTTTTAACTGCTTTTACTGGAATGGTCTATCGTCTGGGAAGGACTTGGATGGGATTATCGGAAGAAAAAGCAGATATTTTGCTGATGATTCATCAAGGAGAATTTTTAGGAAAACCTTTAGTTCCGATTTATGTATTATTAGTCGGTTTAGGACTGATAGCCATGATTATTACCGGATTGACAATGGTTCGGTTAGCGCAACAAAAACGTAAAAATCCCTCTAAAAATACTCCATTGAATGCTAGAAAAGTGCATCAAATTTTAGCACCTATTACATTTTTACCCTTATTTATAAGTGCGTTAACAGGAATTTTGTATCGAATTGGGAAAACTTGGTTTGGGGTACCGAGTGAAGTTTCTAAATTCTTACTAGGAATTCATCAAGGTACTTATTTTGGCCCCTTCGGAAGAACGATTTATATTGCCTTAATTGGTTTAGGATTAATTACTATGTTAATTACCGGACTTAATTTGACCGGAATTTTCCGTAAAAAACGGGCTAAAGTTTCAGAAGAATCCTAAGTTTCAACCAAATTAGAAATCAAATTTTCTACTAAAGGAGGGAGTTGTTCGGTTGCGGTTCCTTCTAAAACGGTATATCCCTGTAAAGCTTCATAATTCGGATGAGGATCAATAAAATACTTTTCCGGCGTAAAATAATTAAAAAATCTCAAGAGTTTTGCAGCCGGATAAACCGTTGCGGAGGTTCCCACCCCAATAAAAATTTGAACTTGATCTGCGAGTTGATAAGCAATATCCATATCCACTGCTTCCCCAAACCAAACCACATCAGGACGCAATTGTTTCCCACATTTGGGGCATAAATCTCCAAGTTGAGTCGGTTGAGTTAGGGAAGCTTTATAATCACATTGCCACTCTGCTCCTAAAGTCGGAATTTCCAAATGCCATTCACATTTTTGATAATCAATTCGTCCATGCAAATGCTTAACATTTGGAACGCCCGCTTGTTCTAATAAGGTATCAATATTTTGAGTTAAACAAGTCACATCAAAATATTGAGAAAGTTTAGCGATCGCTCTGTGTGCAGCATTGGGTTGACAGCGTTGCATTTGTTCAAATCTTTGAGCATAAAAATCCAGAACTTTTTGCGGATTTTGTTGCCATCCTAACGGTGTTGCTACTTCTTCAATAGCATAACCTTCCCAAAGTCCTCCTGACCCTCTAAACGTTGGAATTCCGCTTTCTGCGGATAATCCTGCGCCACTAAAAATCACAATTTTTTTCATTTTAATCTCTTAAGGCTATGTATGGGATTATAAATTTATCTGCGATCGCACCCACTTCCGAAATCCTCGACGTGCTGCACTATCTCCTATCGTTTCACTTTGCTGTAAAAACTGTAAAATTCCTACTATAACAGGTAAATTTATAAAGTTAGGACTATTTTCGCCCTGTACATATTCTCCTGATTGTAGAACAAAAATTTGCAGTTTCCCCTCAGCATAAATCCACAATTCCGGTACACCTAACGCTAAATAAGCATCAAGTTGAGTTTTTGAAGTCACATCGACTTCAATAGCTAAATCAGGAGGCGGATCAACAGATAAATTAATTCGTTGCTTTCCGATCATTAGACGAGAATTTTGAATATAAAAACAGTTATCGGGTTCGATCCCTGCTGTCATTTCGGGTCGTTTAAAAGTTGTCGATCCAAACGTTTGTGAATCTAACTCTAATTCATCCAATAGAATTTTAACAAAATCGCTAATTAATTCTTTTTTTATTTCATGTTCTGGTAATGGCATCCGAATTTTTAACACTCCTTGACAATAAGCAACCCGTGAAGCGCGATGTTCTCCCATTTCCTCTAAAATCGCTTCAAATTCCTTCCAACTCACCTGACGCAAGATTAGGTGTTGTCCGGGTTGAATCTCAATTTGGCGTAATTCTAAGGTGACAGCCATTTTAGCCTCCCTAACTCGATATTTTTATTATTTCCAAACTTCAGTTAAATCTAACATAAACCCTGGTAAAATATCTTATCCTGATCAGCTGACTACGATTAGGCGTAATAGAAACCCGGTTTCTTGAAGAAACCGGGTTTCTATGGTTTTTAGTTTTTGAAGAAATTAACTGACTTTAGCGGGTTGTTTTTCCTGACTAAAAAAGGTGTCTCGAATTTGTTCAGAAATTTGAGAACTGGTTAAGCCTAAATCAGCAAAAGATTCATTCGGTTCAGCATGATCGACTAAAATATCAGGAACCCCGAAACGTTTCACGGGAACCACAACATTATTGTCTAATAATGCTTCAGCAACAGCCGAACCAAAACCGCCCATTAAACAGCCTTCTTCTATCGTAACAACTTTACCCATTTGTTGAGCTAAAGGCGCAATTAATTCGATATCTAAAGGTTTAACAAAACGGGGATTAACTACGGTTGCTTCAATGCCATGTTCACTGAGAATTTCAGCGACTTGCATCGACATATTTACCATACTGCCATAACCCATTAATAGCAGATCATCGCCATTACGAAGAATCTCTCCTTTGCCGATGGGTAAAGGTTCCCAGCCTTCTTCCATTAACGGAACACCTAACCCTGATCCACGGGGATAACGCATGGCAGTGGGGCCGTCTGTATGCTCAATTCCAGTTACTAACATCCGTTGTAATTCCGCTTCATCTTTAGGCGCCATAATCACTAAATTAGGCAAACACCGCAGATAAGCAATATCATACATTCCTTGGTGAGTTGGGCCGTCTGCACCCACAATTCCGGCTCGATCCAGACAGAAGAAAACCGGGAGCTTTTGAATACAAATATCATGGACAATTTGATCATAAGCTCGTTGCAAGAAGGTGGAATAAATTGCCACAACCGGACGCATTCCTTCTGCTGCTAAACCCGCCGCCATTGTAACCGCGTGTTGTTCGGCAATTCCCACATCAATATATTGTTTGGGCAGTTTTTTCTGAAGAATATCTAACCCGGTTCCCGTTGCCATTGCCGCCGTAATCCCGACAATTCGAGGATCATTTTCTCCCAATTTAACTAAGGTTTCTCCAAACACTTTAGAATAACTGGGGGGTTTGGGTTTACTAACAGGAATAGCTTTTCCTGTCGCTAAGTTAAAGGGATTTTGAGCATGATAACCGACTTGATCTTTTTCGGCGATCGCATAGCCTTTTCCTTTCACCGTTGCGACGTGAACTAACACAGGCCCCGGTATTTTATGGGCTTGTTGAAACGTATTAATTAATTCTTGTAAATCATGACCATCTACAGGCCCAACATAAGTAAAACCTAATTCTTCAAACACCGCCCCAACTTTAGGAACAGCAAGACGTTTCATCCCTTCTTTCATGCGTTCCATTTCGGGAGTAAAGGCTTCTCCAACGAAGGGTAAATGTTTAAATTGTTCTTCTAAATTATCCGTAAGAAACTGAACCGGATCACTCAGCCGCATTTTATTCAAATAACGAGAAATTGCACCCACATTGGGCGAAATTGACATCTCGTTATCATTCAGAACCACCATTAAATTAGTATGAGGTAAATGTCCGGCGTGGTTAATGGCTTCTAATGCCATTCCTCCCGTTAAAGCCCCATCTCCGATAATGGCAACGACTTTAAAGTTTTCCCCTTTCATATCCCGTGCTAAAGCCATTCCTAAACCAGCAGAAATACTGGTCGAAGCGTGTCCAGCACCAAAATGATCAAATTTGCTTTCACAACGTTTTAAATAGCCAGCAACGCCATCTTTTTGCCTTAGCGTGTGAAAATTTTGATAACGTCCGGTGATTAATTTATGGGGATAGGCTTGGTGTCCCACATCCCAAAGAACTTTATCTCGATCGAGATCCAGGGTTTGATACAATCCTAACGTCAGTTCCACCACACCCAACCCAGGCCCTAAATGTCCACCAGTGGCGGCAACGGTTTCTAAGTGTTTCTCGCGGATCTGGCGGGCGATTTGTTCGAGTTGAGAAATCGACAAACCATGTAGTTGATTTGGATGAGTAATTTCGCTTAGGTGCATATTTGTTAAATACCTTCAAGTCACCATGAAGTTAACGTTTCGGGAAAATGGCCCAATTTTCCAGGCATTAGGCCGAATTATCAACATCAATGTCATGGTAGCAGGGAAGAGGGTGATGGGGTATTGACAGTTAAGGGCTGACGATTAATCAGCTTAAAATGACGAGTTGGGTTGGGTGAGGAATTCGAGTTCTTCAGGAGTGCTGGGACGGCTTAAAATCACGTTACGATGGGGGAAGCGTCCGAATTTTTGAATAATGTTAAAGTGAGCGATCGCATAGTCAAACATAGATGCGGTATTCGGATCATGTTTTAAGGTTTCAAATAATTCTACACAACGAGTTTGATCGGCTAAATTTTCGCTATGTTCAAGGGGAAGATAAATAAAAGCCCGTTGTACCCTGATCATCTGTTGATCATATTTTTGATCAAGGGCATACTTGGCGATAGTTAATGCTTTTTCATCCGTAGCAAAGGCTTGGGGTGTTCCGCGAAAGAGATTGCGAGGAAATTGATCTAAAGTAATAATTAACGCTAAACAACTTAACGGTGAATTTTGCCAAAAATCAAGTTGGTTTGTTGCAGCAAGTTCATAGGTTGGGAGAAAATGTGTCCTGATTTCTTCATCAAAAGTAGGATTTGTCATAAACCAAGCAGGTTTAGGTTTACCATAGTCGGGGTCATGGGGATGACCAAACCAGAAGCTTAAAATTTCTTAAAATTTCTCCATAATTCTTCTCAATTTCTAGCCATTTATTGTAATAATCATCTGTTTTCTTTAATCTGTCTATGGGTTGAAATTCATTAATATTATGAGTCACTCAAGGAACCCTAAAACAACACTGAAATTCATCCCTATTTTAATGAGTCATAAAGAAAAAACCTCTAACTGTAGGGTGTGTAAGCGCAGCGCACGCACCCCTCAACAGTCAACAGTCAACACCAATATGCAAAAATGATAAAGAAACAAGAAAACGTATTCGGCACGAAGTATGGCTGTGGAGTCCCGATATAATCCTGCATCCCTCGAACAAAAGTGGCAACAAACCTGGGCGCAACAGGGGTTGTACAAAACCCCAACCGATAAAGATAAGCCCAAATTTTATGCGCTATCCATGTTCCCCTATCCGTCGGGGAGTCTGCACATGGGTCACGTTCGCAACTACACTATTACTGACGTGATCGCCCGACTCAAACGGATGCAAGGCTATCGTGTCCTGCACCCGATGGGATGGGACGCCTTTGGACTACCCGCCGAAAACGCCGCCATTGACCGAGGGGTTCCTCCGGCGGAATGGACATATCAAAATATTGCCCAAATGCGAGAACAATTGCAAAAATTAGGGTTCTCTATTGATTGGGAAAAAGAAGTAACCACCTGTTCGCCGGAATATTACCGTTGGACACAGTGGATTTTCTTACAATTTTATAAGTGCGGACTGGCTTATCAAAAAGAAGCGGCAGTTAATTGGGACCCAATTGATCAAACTGTTCTGGCTAATGAACAAGTTGATAATGAAGGACGGTCTTGGCGTTCTGGAGCTATTGTTGAACAGAAATTATTGCGGCAATGGTTCTTAAAAATTACCGATTATGCTAACGAATTACTCAACGATTTAGAACATTTAAACGGATGGCCGGAACGAGTTAAATTAATGCAAGCCAATTGGATCGGACAATCCATTGGGGCACAGTTAGAATTTCCGATTATTGGATTAGATGAAAACATTGCTGTTTTTACCACTCGTCCCGATACGGTTTATGGGGTTTCCTATGTGGTATTAGCCCCAGAACATCCCTGGGTTTCTCAAGTTACAACCCCTGAACAAAAAGCCACTGTAGAAGCGTTTATTCAAGAAGTTAAAAACCAAAGTAACACGGATCGGACTTCGGAAGATAAACCCAAACGGGGTGTTCCGACAGGGGGAAAAGCACTTAATCCTTTTAATGAAGAAGAAATTCCGATTTGGATTGCGGATTATGTTTTATATGAATATGGAACAGGCGCAGTCATGGGGGTTCCGGCCCATGATACCCGTGATTTTCAATTTGCCACTCAATATGATTTACCCATTAAACAGGTGATTGTTCCTGATGATGCGGATAATGATAATGAGGAAAATGATCAAGTTAAAATGGCTTATACGGGAACGGGAATTTTAGTTGAATCCGGTAATTTTAGTGGGCAACATTCCGAACACGGAAAACAAGCTATTATTAACTATGCAGAAGATGAAGGATATGGCAAAGGAATTATTCAATATCGCTTAAGAGATTGGTTGATTTCTCGTCAACGGTATTGGGGTACACCGATTCCAATTATTCATTGTCCGAAGTGCGGGGCGGTGGCTGTTCCTGATCAAGATTTACCTGTAAAATTGCCTGAAAATGTCAAATTTAGTGGTCGAGGGCCATCACCTTTAGCGCAATTAGAAGACTGGGTGAATGTTACTTGTCCGAACTGTGGAACTGATGCTAAACGGGAAACCGATACGATGGATACCTTTATTGATTCCTCTTGGTATTTCTTGCGTTATCCTGATGCTAAAAATAATCAACAAGTGTTCGATCCAGCTATTACAAATGACTGGATGAGTGTGGATCAATATGTGGGTGGAATTGAACACGCGATTTTACATTTATTATACTCTCGATTCTTTACCAAAGTATTGCGCGATCGCGGATTATTACAGTGTAAAGAACCCTTTGAGCGGTTATTAACTCAAGGGATGGTGCAGGGAATTACCTATAAAAATCGGAATACTGGAAAGTATTTTGCACCTTCACAAGTGAGTCCTAGTAATCCCCAAGATCCTGAAACGGGAGAAAAGTTAGAAGTCTTCTTTGAGAAGATGTCTAAATCGAAATATAATGGGGTTGATCCGTTGGAAGTGATGGGTAAATATGGGGCTGATACCGCCCGAATGTTTATTCTATTTAAAGCACCTCCTGAAAAGGATTTAGAATGGGATGATGCCGATGTTGAAGGACAATTTCGCTTTTTAAATCGGGTTTGGCGAATTGTGACTGAATTTGCTGAAATTTCAACTTCTAAACCTAAGAATCGGGAATTGAGTAAAGTCGAAAAAGACTTAAAACGGGCGATTCATACTGCAATTAAAGAAGTCAGCGAGGATTTAGACGGAGACTATCAATTTAATACGGCGGTTTCTGAATTAATGAAACTGAGTAATGCGTTATCTGAAGCTGATTGTAAAGCGTCTCCTATCTATTTGGAAGGAATTGAAACCCTGTTGAAATTATTAGCACCGTTTGCCCCCCATATTGCCGAAGAATTGTGGCAAATGATTGGTAAAACAGGTTCAATTCATACTCAAACCTGGCCGGAATATGACCCAGAAGCGTTAGTGGTTGATGAAATTACCTTAGTGATTCAAATTAATGGTAAAACACGCGGTACGCTTCAAGTCCCAGCAGCAGCTAATCATCAAACTTTAGAAGAATATGCCCGAAATTCTGAAGTCAGTCAACGTCATATCGGAGACAAAACGATTAAAAAAGTGATTGTTGTCCCTGGAAAATTAGTGAATTTCGTTGTCGCTTAACCCATAAACTGAATCCCTGATCTTAATTTTCCTCCAAACTTTTCCGGTTTGGGGGTTTTTTATTGAGAATAAATTAAACAAGGTCAATTTACCCTCTAATTAAAAACCAATGTCAAGATTGTTAATCATAAGTTGGATCTCGGCGAGGAGGCTCACACCTAAATTCTAAATTTGATATCATAGAAAGTGTGTAGTGCTATCCCTGAAAGGACGAGGAAGTCTCTAGTTGTGTTTAGACTTCTGCATCATCAACGGATGAGTTCATCAAGCTCAAAATCTAAATCCTAATCCTGAGTCGAGCTTGTTGATTTTAATAGAGTTTCATGATTTTCTAACATCTAATAGAGCTTAATAAACCAAGAGGAAGTTTCATGTTTAATAATATTAAGCGTTTTTATGAACAAGGCTTAAAAAAAGCACGCCAAGGTAATTATCGGGGTGCGTTGAAAGATTTTGATCAAGTGATTCAATTAAACCCTAATTATGCCAGTGCTTATAATAATAGAGGTTTAGTTTATTATTATTTGAAAGAGTATCAACAAGCGGTTAATGATTTAACAAAAGCTTTAGAAATAGAACCCAAATTACCCGATGCTTATCTAAATCGGGGCAATGCTTGGAGACATTTAGGAAAATACGAAAAAGCGATTCAGGACTTTAAAGTTGCTCTAAATTTTAATCCTAAAAGTGATGCAGTTTATAATAATTTGGGATTAGCGATCGCTCAATCAGGCAGTTATGAAGATGCGATTAATCATTATAATCAAGCGATTAGTTTAAACCCCGACAATCATAAAACCTATTATAATCGAGGACGAGCTTTTTATTTATTAGGAAATAAAGAAAAAGCGGTGGAGGATTTTAATAAAGCAACGGAATTAGAATTTAATTATATTAAAGCTTATATTAATCGAGGATTGTGTCATCATCAATTAGGAAATCATGAGCGAGCCATTCGAGATTATAACCGGGCTTTACAAATTGACCCCTATAATGTTTATGCCTATTATAACCGAGGCTGTGTTTATCATAGTTTAAAAGAATATCAATCGGCAATTGCTGATTTTGATCAAGTTCTCAATATTGATCCTAATTTTATTAAAGCTTATTTAAACCGAGGATTAGCTCGTTATAAATTAGGGGATGAATCTGGTGCAAATAAAGATTTTTATCATGTCATGTGTGTGAACTCAGATACCTATATTCATTATCAAGCTCAACGGGGAATTTCCGATCACGCTCCCTATTCTAAAAATGCTCCTAAAATTGACGTTCAACAGGGTGGAGAATATTTTTATACAACCTTTCTCAACGGTTTATGGGATACGGAAGACCTAGAACAACGGGAGTCCACTATCTGTGAAGCGGAATTTATAAATGAATAAAATACAATTCGTAGGGTGCGTAAGCTCCGCGCACGCACCATTATTTTATCTAATAACTTTCTTAATCAAATTATTGTAAAATTAGACTATTGAGATTTTTGATCGGGATTATAGATTTTAAAATTAATCATAAATAAATTAATTTTTATAGCCGGAAATAGGGAATAGCTTGATTTTGAAAATTCGGGTTTTAGGTGCGTGCGCGGAGCTTACGCACCCTACTCTTATTTAAAAAAATAACATATTTAAACTAATCAATAAAAGAAATAGAGCAAACGCTGTTCGTAGTTTTTCCCCTGAAATAATATGGGATAGCGTTGTTCCCCAAAACGCTCCTAAAATAGTAAACGGAGCAATTAATAATAAAGCCGGCCAATAAATATATCCTGTAAATCCAGGAAGAGAAGCACCCCCCTGAGAAGATAACAGAAATGCAAGGGTTCCTAAAATTGAAATCGGTAAACTAAAAGATGACGATGTACCCACGACTTCATACATCGGTAATCCACAATAAATCAAAAAGGGAACACTAATTGCACCGCCTCCCACCCCTAAAAGTCCCGACTTAAATCCAATTCCCAAACCCACTGCATTGATAATCACTAATCTTGGTAAGGTTTTCGACTGGGGTTGAGGTTTAAAATTCAACAATAACTTGATAGAAATCAACAATAAAAATAATCCAAAAATAATTTTTAGCCAATGACTTGATAAAGTATTATCTAAGGCTGCACCTAATAAAACACCCAATAAAATACCCGGAACAATTTTCCAAAATACTCCCCATTGCACATCTCCTTTAGAATGATGGGCTAAAATAGAAGAAGTGGCTGTACAAACCATGATACTCATCGAAGTTGCGATCGCAACGTGCATCACCAAACTGGGGGGAAACTCCATTAAATTAAAAATATAAAATAACCCTGGAACAACCAACATCCCTCCCCCAATTCCCAATAATCCTGCTGCGGTTCCAGCCGTTAGTCCCAGTGCTACTAATAAAATCCAAGGTAGAATTCCCATCATACAATCCTCAAAAGAAGTTTTAAGCTATAGGTTTTGCACTCAACTTTTAAGGGTGAACTTTATTGTCTCATAATTTTTTCTCCCTCAGTTCTGAGTTTCCCTTCTGTCAAGCTCTTCGCAATTGAGATTAGCCGATGAACACTACGCTGTAAAATAGTGCAAAGTGCAAATTGGTAACAGCAACGACCCCTGGCCCAGCGTGAGAGGGGATAGGGATGTTTGACTATTTTTGTCAATTGCACGTTAAAAAAACCTGAAGTGATGTATTAGTCACATTTTGTTAGTTAAGAGCTTCGGTATTCTAAGGGAGAAGAAACGAATGTATCTCAAGAGTGGAACTGGTGTTGCAACAAAGACAGGAGCCAATAGCCGCGTCTTTATCTTTGAAGTCGAGGGAATGCGACAAGGGGAGAATACAGACAAACTCAACTTTCCAATTCGTCGCAGTGGTGCAGTTTACATCACTGTGCCCTATGAGCGCATGAATCAAGAAATGCGTCGCATTACCCGGATGGGAGGAAAAATTGTTAGTATTCGCCCCGCAGGTGAACCCCAAGCTGCAAGCACCGTGGCTCCCGGAAATGGACAACAGAGCCAACCATCTGAAGAAAAAACTAAGCCCATGACTCACGCCAAGGCTAAAACAGATATTCCTATTAATATCTACCGTCCGAACAAGCCCTATATAGGGAAATGTATCGAGAACTATGAATTGGTGGCTGAAGGGGGTATAGGCACAGTCCGTCATGTGACCTTTGATATTTCGGGCGGAGATTTACGCTATGTTGAAGGTCAAAGTATTGGGATTATTCCCCCTGGAAATGATGATAAAGGGAAACCCCATAAGTTAAGGCTGTATTCGATTGCCTCCACCCGTCATGGTGACACACTGGATGATAAGACGGTTTCTTTGTGTGTTCGTCAATTGGAATACAAACATCCTGAAACGGGAGAAACCGTTTATGGGGTTTGTTCAACTCATTTGTGCAAATTAGAAGTGGGGGATGATGTTGCCATCACTGGGCCTGTGGGTAAGGAAATGTTATTACCGGATGACGAAGAAGCCACTGTGGTGATGATGGCAACGGGTACAGGAATTGCACCTTTCCGGGCTTTCCTGTGGCGGATGTTCAAAGAACAACATCAAGACTATAAATTCCGAGGGTTAGCTTGGTTATTCTTTGGAATTCCCTACACTGCCAATATTCTGTATAAAGAAGATTTGGAACAATTACAACGGGAATTTCCTGATAACTTCCGCTTAACTTATGCCATCAGTCGTGAACAACAAAATCCCCAAGGTGGCAGAATGTACATTCAAGATCGGATTAAAGAAAACGCCGATGAATTGTGGCAGTTAGTTCAGAAAGAAAATACCCATACCTATATTTGTGGTCTTAAAGGCATGGAAGGCGGTATTGATGAAGGAATGTCTGCGGCTGCGGGTAAATTTGAGGTCAACTGGAGTGACTATCAAAAACAACTCAAGAAAGCAGAGCGTTGGCACGTTGAAACTTACTAAATCAGTTTATAGATTTCATGAACTGTCTGCATCAATCAACACTGATTAAGTAACGTTCTCAAGAAGTCTCTTTCAAATTGGTTGAAGTGCGAGGGATTATTTTATTCCTCGCTTTTATTATCTTAAAACCAGAGATGACAATTTATAGGAAATCTTTAAATATTTGCTACAAATAATTAATCCCGTTGCTAATCACTTTTTCCTATCCCCTATTCTCTTTCCCCCCTTCCAGTTAAGCTGTTCGTAATTCGTAATTCGTAATTCCCTGTTCCCTTAATTATGATCCCAAAGTCAGGACTTGAAATGTACCAACAACGGCTTTTTGCTTTGCATACAAGCCAAATTTATACTCGTTTATCAGGAGAATTTTATCAACCCACTTATCAAGATTGGCTAAATATATTAAAGCAGGAAGTTAATTTAATTAAAACAGAAACTTCTGAAAATATAGGTTTATCTCGCCTTAATATTTTATTAGGAGATTCCTTAAGTATGTGGTTTCCTAATCCTTTATTACCATCAGGAAGATTATGGTTAAATCAAGGAATTTCAGGGGATACAACAAGCAGAATTTGGCAACGTTTAGATATTTTTGATCAAATTCAGCCCGATGCAATTTATATTTTAGCGGGAATTAATGATTTAAAAAATAAGGTTTCTGTAAAAGAAATATTAGGAAATTATCAAAAAATTTTAGATTATCTACAACAAAAATATCCTGAGACGCAAATTTTAGTTCAATCTATTTTTCCAACAAAATTACCCACAGAAGCCCTAACATTTTCGATTCCTAATCTTTTAATTCGAGAACTGAATCAAACTCTTGCTCAACAGGTTAAAAATCGAGGGATCATCTATTTAGATTTTCATCAACGATTCACCGATAATCAGGGAAATATTCGCCCTGAGTTAACCACCGATGGCTTACACCTCAGCTTAGAAGGTTACAAAGTTTGGCAATTGGCCCTTAAACAAACAGAGTCTCGCCTCACTAAGAATCGAGATCATAACTATCAAAACTGGTTAAAAAAATCATCAGAATTCCCCTTAGATGGAAAATCTTATACCTGGGTTTCCTACCTTGTTCAACCCGGAGATACCCTACAAAAAATTAGCCTCAACACATTAGGGCGAGACGACTTTGACTATTGCGATTTAATCGCCATCCGAAACAACCTCACATCTGAGGTTCTCTCGATTGATGATGTGATTGAAATCCCACAATTGATCTGAATTGGGGATTGAGGAGAAAGATCCCTTTTTTCTTCGCCCCATACCCCATATTAGGCTTTGTTCCCTATCTCCCGTTAGTTTTCCCGGTGGATAACCAAACTGGACTAGAGAGTTTGCCGAGAAATGAATTTTTCTAGGTCTGCCTGAGTTTGCTGGAGCATTTGCTCGCGAGAATCACGCGCTTGAGTCAGGTTGGGAACTAAGTTACGAGCTTGTAACGTCATGTGCAGTTGTAGATCTGCTACATAGGCACTAACGCCTTGATGATTAGAAGTTGTTGAGTATCCCATCTCTAACTTCACAGGTTTTTCTCCCTTCATTAAAACAGTGTTTCGTCATCATTGGTAAGGTATCACAGCTTTTATCCAACTGAATCATCTTGTAACGAAGTTTAATCCTTTAGGGGGGGATCTTTACAGTTCGTTACAAATCAAGGAAGATAACATACACCCAAAAGTCTAATCTTCAGTAATTTCAGCGTTGAACTTTGTTAACGGGAGCAAAACTCATGGGTAGACTATCTAATATTAGGAGTATTTCTATGCCAGTCAGTGGACATAAAAAAAGTGAAAACTCTAAAAACCCGTTCTCAGTGTGGAAAAGACCTATAGCTTAATTAAATTTTTCCTTTAATATTTTGACCGTCTACTTAAGGTAAACATTTAGCACAGGACTAACCGATCCAGGGATAGGATACACCCGAATAGGGTTACTAAGATATTTTGTATTTTAGGATACAGAAAAATATACGGTTTAACCCATTCTTGACTTAAAATCTATCACCAACATAAATGGGGCTTCTGAATATGACACAGCTTATTGGCACTGCCAGCAACGATTTATTAACCGGGACACCCGAACCCGATGAAATCCTTGGATTTACCGGAAACGACACCTTACAAGGATTAGCCGAAAACGATAGCCTTAACGGAGGTCAAGATGCCGATTTGCTTTCCGGGGGTATCGGTAACGATCTGCTGTTTGGGGATATTGGCAACGATACCCTAGAAGGAGACTCAGGAGATGACCTCATTTATGGTAACGCTGGGGACGATCAACTCAATGGCGGTGAAGGAGCGGATCTGCTATTTGGTGGACAAGGCAGCGATACCCTATTTGATAGTGGTGGCAATGATCTTTTATTTGGAGATAGAGGAAACGACCTACTTTATAGTGGAACTGGAGTTAATGAACTTACTGGCGGAGGCGGTTCCGATGTATTTGTAATTGGCCGAGAACTGCTCGACGGTCAACTTGATATTGTGACTGATTTTCGGATTGGAGTCGATTTAATTGGATTAACCAATAACTTAAAATTTAGCGATTTACGGTTCGTACAAGTTGGAAACGATACCGTTATTGAAGATAAATTAAGTAATCAACAACTTATTTTAGTTCAAGAAATCGAAGCGACAGTTCTCAATAATCAAGCCAACTTTACTCAATCCATTGAAAGCAGTACGCCAATTATTGAGTTTACTAATACAACTCCCCTGCAAGTTCAAGAAGGTGAAACCTCAGCCCTATTTGTCAATGTTCAACGGGCAGGCTCTCTTTTAAATACGGTAAGTGCCACCCTAGGCTTAAAAACCGATACGGCTACATCCAGCGATGTCAGTTTAGAAGTTGTTGAAGTGGTCTTTCAACCTTATGAAACTTTCAAGGTTGTCTCGGTTCCGATCAATATTGTTGATGATCAGCAACCCGAACCCAATGAAAGCTTTCAGTTAACCCTATCTAACCCGAAAGGGGGCGCAACCCTGGGAGAATCTGAGGAAATAGCTGTCACCCTCCAAGATAATGATGTCAGTTTATCTCCTTCCCCGCTCCCAACGACATCATCTCTCTTTATTCCCCTGCCGCCCTCCCCTTCGACGATTAGTGTGTCTCTGTCTCCTGATATAGTTGCTGAAGATTCCGAAGTCCCCTTAGTGTATACCTTTACTCGTGAGGGGGGCTCTCTGAATTTGCCTATCACGGTTAATTTTAATGTTGGAGGTACGGCAAAACTGGGAGAAAATTACACAGTCACGAATGAGGGCACATTCACCAGTACCCAAGGCAGTGTTTCCTTCCCAGCCAATGTCACAACGGCAACGGTTACAATTGTTCCTATTAATGATGACAAATTTGAAGAGGTTGGAAAAACTGTTGATCTGACTTTGGTAGAATCGGGGTTTCTGTATGTTACTAATCCCCAAGAATCTACCGCCCTAGGAACTATCACCAGTGAAGATCCTCCACCTATGCCCCCGGTTTATAATTTTAGTCAGGCCGAATATTCTGTGTTTGAGGGTGATCCAGATATTCCTCAGAAGGCTAGTATTACGATTAACCGCAGCTTTGATACTGATTTGGTATCTAGTGTCAAAATTCTTCTGACTCCAGCCTTACAAAACGGCGGAACACCGGGCGTTGATGTGGAACCGACGGAAATCTCCTTAGTTTTTGCTGAAGCCGAGACTCAAAAAACCTTTTCCATCCCTGTTATTGGAGATAATACCATTGAACCCTCCGAAGTCATAGTCTTATCATTTGATCCAGATAACTTTCAACCCAGTGGACAACCTGGAACTATCAACCCCCAAGCCACTCTCAATATTAACGATGACGATGGCCCTACTACTTATGATTTTGCCAGTAAGTTCTTCCAAACCCTGGAAGGTAACTCAACCAACGTGACTCAGGTTGTTGAAATTAATCGTTCTGGGGATATTAATGTAGATTCTTCTGTTAATGTTAACCTGACGGGAGTTAATGCTGTCCCTAATGTGGATTTTGCCCCAGGGCCAATCACGGTTAATTTTAAGGCGGGAGAAATCACTCAAACGGTTCCTATTACGATTACAGGGGATTTAGGGTCTGATCAAAACAAAACTATTAATCTATCCCTGAGTGCTCCCCCAGGTAGTTTAGTGGGAAATCTCCACCCCACTGCGGATTTGCTGGTGATTGATGATGATAATGTTCCCACTTATGATTTCACGACTAATGTTTATGAGGTGCGGGAAAATAATGCTGATATTACTTACAGTGAAATCACCGTCATTCGTTCGGGTAAGGTTGATATAGCTTCATCGGTTACGGTTAATTTAAATACAGGTTCCCCCAACGGGGCTACCCCAGAGGAAGATTATTCTCCTTCTGAAATCGGCTTACAATTCCTACCGGGAGAAACCAGCAAAACCCTACAAATTACCATTAAAGGAGATGAAGTATCGGAATCTAGTGAGGCGATTGCTTTGTCGTTTTCCAATTTTGATAATGAGGGTCAACCGGGAACGACTGCACCGGAGGCAATTTTGACGATTGCAGATGATGATTCCCCACCTACCTATAATTTCGTACAGAACAACTATGAAGTTGAAGAAGGGGATGCTTCTAGTCAGTTTAATCAGGTTGAGGTGGCTCGTTCAGGGGATATTAGTCAACAGTCTAGTGTGGATGTGGTTTTGACGAGTGTTACTGCGATTTCGGATACGGATTTCAAACCAGGGCCAATACGACTGACTTTTGCTCCTAATCAAGATAAGCAAACAGTTCCGATTGAGATTATTGGTAATGTACGGGTTCAGCCTGACCGAACTTTGCAACTTTCTTTTGCTAATTTTGATCAAAATGGACAGGCTGGAAACGATAACCCGACTACGGTTGTTACGATTGATGATGATGATCAAGCTACTCTGAGTCTGACGACTGTAGAAGCGATTGCCACCGAACCCACCACCACGAAGGTTGAAAATGAGTTGCCTAAGAATGGAGTTTATCGGATTAGTCGTGCACCTGATACGTTCGGAGATTTAACGGTTAATCTTGCCCTGACACCCGATAAAATCTCTGAAGACGACTACACTCTAACAACTTCAACGGGGCAAACTGTTACAATTAATAATGATTCTACTGCTGTTGTTACCCTTCCCAATGACCAAGTTAGTCTTGATATTATTCTAACTCCCATTGATGATATTCCGGCAGAAGCTGATGAGTCTTTGACCTTGGCTTTGGCAGAAGGGGATTACAAGATTAGTCCGAAAGAAAACACCGCAACGGTTACAATTCAAGCCAATGATACGGCTGTTACCCAACTTGGTGATGGACAAAAAAGTCAAACCCCAGAAGATTATGCTTTAGTAGAAGGTTCCTTACGTCAAGCCATTCTGAATGCTCAATCTCTCACCGGAGAAGATACGATTACTTTTGCTGATCAAGCTTCTTCTGGGGTAATTAACCTCACGGGTGCTTTGCCTGCTCTCAATAGCGATATTATTTTCGACGGCCCTGGAGCGGATCAACTTAGCGTTCGTCGGGATACTGGAGGGGACTATAACATTTTTAATATCAATGGGGGCAATATCACGATTGAGGGATTGAAACTAACTAATGGCTTCCCGGCGGGAACTATACCGAGTACCTCCAGTACAACTACAGGTAGCCGAGGCGGTGCGATTAATATTACTTCATCCACCAGTAATGTTCAGGTGATTGATAGTTGGCTGGATGGAAACCGAGCCAATAACGGAGGTGCGATCGCGAATTCGGGTAAACTGACGATTCAAAATAGCACTATTAGTAATAATCAAGGCAGCAATGGAGGCGGCGTTATTGTTATTGATGGTCAAGTCCAAATTATTAATAGCACCATTGCTAATAATATCGCTAATATCGGGGGTGGAGTGTTTAATTCTGTGGCGGAGTTGACGATTACAAATAGCACTATAGGTTTCAACCAAGCCACCGGAAATAGTGGCGGTGTCCGAAATATTGGAGGGGTCAGCAATCTGAAAAACACGCTGATTGCTAGTAATACGGCTCCTTTTAATCCTGATGTGGGGGCATCTATTGAATTTGCCTTTAACAGTGGTGGCAACAACTTAATTGGAGACGGAACTGGAGGGGAAGGTTTAATCAATGGGGTTGATAACGATATTGTCGGTAGCAGCACCACTCCTATTGATCCGTTACTGAGTCCTTTACAAAATAATGGGGGAACCACACCAACACTAGCCTTAGCCAGCACTAGCTTGGCGATTAATGCCGGAAACAATAGCTTTGCTATCCCCCATACAAACCCCGGACAATTCGACCAACGAGGGCCTAACTTTACCCGGATTGTTAACAACATCATTGACATTGGAGCCTTTGAATCTCAACTGATTTAATCAGTTATCAGTGTAGAGACGCGCCATGGCGCGTCTGTACCAGTTATCAGTTATCAGTTATCAGTTGTTAACCCAGAACTAAAAACTAAAAACCCATAACTGATATTACTGACTATTTCACTGTGGCAGCCCGTGGAACAGGCAAGATGCCTGTTCCACATTATTGATATTACTGACTATTTCACCGCAGCCGCACGGGCAGCGGCGGCTTCATCAGGATGAATATTCAGACGAGTCAGATTAATCCGACCTTTGCTGTCAATTTCCCGAACTTTGACAATCACCTCATCTCCCACAGATACCTCATCCTCAACCCGAGGAACCCGGTAATCTGCTAATTGGGAAATATGAATCATTCCTTCCTTACCGGGAAGTAATTCTACAAAGGCCCCAATGGGGATAATCCGAGTAATCCGGCCTACATAGACATCCCCAGCATTCAGTTTGCGAGTCATGCCTTGAATAATTTGATAAGCACGGGCAGCATTCTCACTATCCGTTGAAGCAATGGTCACCGTACCATCATCATCAATATCAATCTTGACTCCGGTTTCTTCGGTAATCCCCTTAATGGTTTTCCCACCAGGGCCAATCACCAAACCAATCAAATCAGGATCAATTTTCAGCGTTAACAACCGAGGTGCAAACGGAGATAAATCAGAACGCGGTTTGCCAATCACCTCTAACATTTTTTCCAGGATATGCAGTCGGGCAGGTTTGGCTTGATAAATGGCATCGGCTACCGTTTTCATCGGTAGTCCGGTGATCTTCATATCCATTTGCAGCGCGGTGACTCCACTATCGGTTCCCGCCACTTTGAAGTCCATATCTCCCAAAAAGTCCTCAATTCCTTGGATATCGGTGAGAATCCGAACCTCTTCCCCTTCTTTAATTAACCCCATCGCCGCCCCACTCACGGGTTTGGAAATGGGAACCCCGGCATCCATTAACGCTAATGTTGATCCACAGACCGAACCCATTGAAGTTGAGCCGTTGGACGATAATACTTCTGATACGACCCGAATCACATAGGGAAACTGATCCTTAGACGGTAACACAGGAACTAAGGCCCGTTCTGCTAACGCGCCATGACCAATTTCTCGCCGACCCGGTGCCCGCATGGGTTTGGTTTCCCCAACGGAATAAGGGGGAAAGTTGTAATGGTGCATATAGCGTTTTTCTTCTTGGGGATGCAAATCATCTAAATCCTGAGCATCTCCCGGCGTTCCTAAAGTCGCAATGGATAACACCTGAGTTAAACCGCGATTAAACAAGGCACTGCCATGTACCCGTTTCGGTAAACAACTCACCTTACAAGATACTGGACGGACTTGATCTAAATTGCGACCATCCACCCGGACGCTATCTTGGACAATTTGCTGACGCATTAACTCCTTGGTGATGTCCTTGAAAATCTGACTCACCAATTTAGAATCCTCGGTTGTCGCCACCCGCAGTGGATCATCTTCGGGTAACGCTTCAATGGGGGTAATAATTTGTTCTTCCTTAATTTCATCCAAGTGGGCATCCCGTGCCGTTTTATCCAAGTCATATTGTTGGAGAACTTGTTTAACGGGGAGAGTCACGCGATCGCGGATAAATTCGATTAAACCGGTATTTCCTTCCGGGGGTTCACCGGGTTTGATTTCAATCCCCAAGTCTCGCATTAATTCCTCTTGGGCTTTGATTAAATCACAAACCGCCTCATAACCAAAATCAATCGCCTCAATGATATCCTGTTCCGGCAGTTGGTTCGCCCCCGCTTCCACCATCACCACGCCATCGGGGGAACCCGCCACGACTAAATCCAAATCCCCATTCTTCACTTCTCGGTAGGTGGGATTAATAATAAAATCATCTCCCACTAATCCCACCCGTACCGCAGCCATCGGCCCAAAAAAGGGAATTTTAGCTAAAATGACGGCTACAGAAGCACCTGTGACGGCTAACACATCCGGTGGCACCTGTTCATCCATAGACAACGTTGTGGCGACAACCTGAATATCATCCCTGACCCAATGGGGAATCAGAGGACGTAAGGGACGGTCAATTAAACGGCTAGTTAGAGTAACCCGATCCGGCGGACGACCTTCCCGACGTAAGAATCCCCCTGGAATTCTTCCCCCTGCATACAGTCGTTCTTCATAGTCCACTAACAAGGGCAGAAAATCGATTCCAGGTCTGCCTTCAGCGCGAGTCGCAGTCACTAGAACTGATGTATCTCCAGACTCGATTAAAACGGCTCCACCTGCCTGTGGCGCAAGTAAACCTATTTTGAGTCTAATATCCCGTCCATCAAAGGATATTGACTTAATGATCTCTTCCATGTATTTTATCTTCCTTCTTCTTCCACGATTCTCTCTCTGTCGTGATCGTAACACGGTGATGACTATGGGTAGGGAGTGTGTAAACCCTCGCAGTCAACCCTTAGTCATGAACAGTTAACAGCCTTCTAGTCACGATTTCACAAGCAACAGAGGGAGTTTTAAAGTTAAACTGAGGTTTCTGATCTTCAATCTCATTCGACCTCTGGATTGAGGTTGATTTTGACTAACCCTTATGTTTTAGAAACCTGAGTTCAGTTTTTCATTATAGTTCCTGACCTTCTCAATCCTCTCGATTTGAGTTAACTAATGTGATTTTAACGGAACTGAGATTAACTGGATGTCCTTAAATACTGGGTTTCGGGCTAATTTTAACTTTTTTTGAGGGGGTGAGAGACTTGAGAAGATACACCGAGAGTGATCGAACCTTACTCGCAGGAGTAAAATACAGGGTAACTACGCTCGAAATTGACAAAAATCTGCTTCAAGAAGCCCTTGATTTGAGTCACCATTTAACACCTACTACATTAATCGAAGCAGCTTTACGCGAGTACATTCAACGTCGCAAACAACTAAAAATAGTGGAATTGTTTGGTACTATTGACTACATAGAAACTAAAGCCCATAGAAACCGGGTTTCTGAAGAGATATTGATGGAATACTATTAATCTTAATGAGAAACCCGGTTTCTTGAGTGTGTGCGATCGCTCTGAGGTGGTATCAGTTATTGAATCAGCGAAATTGCTATATTGATGCTATAATTAATAATGGCATATCACCATTGATAATGACCGCAAAAACTATGAGCAAAGAAAACGTGATGTTGACACTAGATCGCGAGAAAAAAGCAGCACTTTGCGCGATCGCGACTCTCATGGATCGGGATTTAAGCGATATCGTAAATGAAGCTATTTCAAACTATCTGGAAATCAATCAAAAACTCCTTACAGAAAGCACAAAAAATATTGAAAAACCCAAGGCTTGTGACTTGATTAAGGAGGATCAAAAAAAGGAATCTATTGATTTACAATCTCGCGGTATAAATCGAGAACAAGCAGCCAATTTGCGGGCTAGACTGCAAAGTTTTTCTGAAGATTGGGATTGTCCAGAAATGGATGTCTATGATGCCTTATAATCGCGGTGAAGTGGTGTTAGTTTTGTTTCCTGATTCCAGCCTAAGAACAGCTAAACGACGGCCAGCTTTGGTAATTCAGGCGTGGGGTATAGAAACTAATTTGTCGCAGACTATTGTGGCAATGATTACGAGTAATCTGGATCGTGCTGGACATCCCAGCCGAGTGTTTGTAGATATCACAACATCTGAAGGACAGCAAACAGGATTAATAACAAATTCGGTGATTATGACTGATAATATCGTGACTGTCCTCGATTCAGAAATTGATAGAGTGATCGGTGTTTTCTCAGATATGATATCCGTAGATGCAGCACTCAAATATACATTAGGACTGTAGTATTTGAAATTAACTCAAAGTTCTGTTGCTGTTAATTTTATGTTGAATTACCTCAATAGATTAAAATTGTTAATATTTTAACCTCAAAATCTCACAGAATCCTCAATTTTTGACACAAATTATTAATTGTAGTTCGGGTTGAGGTACGAAACTTAACAAAGGTAATGGGAGTGTTGTTAGTGTTGGGTTGCGCTTTCGCTTAACCCAACCTACTAAACTTTACTACTTAATCCTGTACTCGCCAAATTTTAATTAAATTATCACCACCTCCACTAACTAAGGTATAACCATCTGGACTAATTGCAAGAGTTAATACCCCTCCTGAGTGAGCAGAAAATTGTTTTAATTGCTTTCCATTATTAAGATACCAAACAATAATATTACCACCCGAATCACCACTTACTAAACGTTTTCCATCGGGACTAATAGCAAAAACATTTACAGAATCATTATGTCCATTTAAAGTTAGAATTTCTTCTCCTGTTTTAATATTCCAAAACTTGATAGTTGTATCATCGCTTCCACTAATTAAAGTTTCTCCATTAGCAGTAATAATAAGCGTGTTGACAGAATCATTGTGTCCAACTGTATCAATCTCTTCTTGAGTAGCTAAATTATAAAGTACAATTTGCCCATCGGTACTTCCAGCAGCTAAAATTTGACTATCTTTAGAAATGACAATAGATTTTACCTCCTCCCCAAAATTAACTGTTAAAGTATCAATTTGTTTGCCACTATTTAGATCCCAGATTAAAATACTACCACTATTACCACCACTAGCTAAAATTTGACCATTATCAGAAATTGCTAAAGCATATATTTCCTCATTGTAATCGTCAATCAGTGTCTTTTCCTTTTTTTGTATTGATAAGTTCCATAATTTTATTTTATTGTCATTGCAAGAAATTAAAATTTGGCTATTTGGTACAAAAGCCAAAGAATAAATATTAGTTTGATCACGATAACTAACTCTCGGTTTTTCTGTGATCAAATCCCATATTTTTATAGTATCATCATCAGCAGCACTACATAAAGTTTCATTATCAGAAGAAAAAATAACAGATCTGACGTAATCAGAATGTCCAGAAAGGGTAGAAATCAGCACGACATTTTCTAATTTTTTCCTTCTATCTATTAAACTGTGTTTTTGTTGACTTTGTTGACGTTTTACTTCATCCCAAACACCTTGAACAATATCCTTATTTCTTTGTGCTTGACTATAATTAGGGTTAATTCTCAAAGCCGAATCATAATCTAAAATGGCTTGTTCATATTCCCCTAACTTATAATAAGCATTACCACGATTACAATAAGCACTATCCCAATTAGGCTTAATTTTCAAAGCTTCAGTATAATCATCAATGGCTTTTTGAGTTTGCTCTAACTTCATATAAACTAATCCCCGATTATAATAAACATCAGCCCATTGAGGATTTAACTCAATGGCTTGATCAAAATCTCGAATTGCTTGAGTATATTCCTCATTTTTAGAACGATTTAAACCCCTTTGATAACAAGCATCCTGAACACTCAAAGAATGATTGTCATTAATCGCTTGTAAACATTGATTTAACTTATTGATATAGTTAACATCATCAATTGTTAAAGCAGATGTCACCTTAGTTAATAAAGATTCAAAATCCTTCGTTATTTCTAACTCATGTAACTTTAACCACTGTTGTAAAGAATAAATAATCCGTCCTTTTGCCCAAGTTTTATCAGCTAAATTCGCTAAACCCAAAGCTAAATCTAACGCTAAATCAGGAATAAGGGCGCAGCGTTCGTTATCTTCAGTTAAAGCATCATACATTTTTTGGTAATAGAAAACAATTGATTTAATTAACTCTTTTAATATTTCTGTATCATTGACTTTGTTAATTAAATTTGGTAAAAGTTGAGGAAGGCTAGGGGGTAAATTGTATTCAATCAGGAAATACTCATCAGCAATCAAACCGGAAAATACACAATGATAAAGAATAAAGAATTGTCCTAATTCTTCAAAATCTTTACTATTAACTCGATAATGAAGTTCTAAATCACTAATATTAATCCCACTACTTCTAAACTTTTCCTCTTTTTGTAAAATTGCCAAATTCTGCACATTATCAGCACCATAAATTTTATCTACTTCTTCAGAACTTTCTCCTGTAGCAATTAATTTTTCTCTCGTTTCTAACCATTTTTTAGCCCGATTTTTAGCAGCATCATAGAGAATATTACGATAAGGTAAACGAGATATAATTGGATCATAACGAAAATCAGACCAATTTAAGCCCCAATAAGCTACCCGAAAATTAAGATAATCGCCATCAATTTCTGATTCTAAAACTAAAGTGGGTTCTGATTTTAAAACACCGAATAAAGCCTTAATACTCGCTTCACTGTGAAAAGTTTTACTAACCCAAGCCCCCGCTAAAAAATCTAAAGGACGTTTTTGTTGAGCATATTCTTTAAAAAATTGTCGTAATCCTTCCGCTAAAGTTAATTCCAGATCAGGAAATCCTTTATTATTATTGGCAGCATTAGCAAAGCGTTCAAATTGTAATTTAGGCGGTGCAAAAAAGATATGTAAAGGCATGACACCAGTAATGTTAGAATTGAGAATATCGGAAGCAACTAACCAAACAGGAGAATTTTCTAATCTTTTTTGTTCTTCAACAACTTTTAAAGAAGTTTGACGTTGATAAATTGCTAACTCTCGCTGAAATTCTTGATTTAATTGGAGAATTTGTAATTGTAATTCCTTTTCTTGTTCAAAACGCCACCGTTGAAAATCAAGATTTTTGTCATTAATTATAATTTGCACTTGTTGAATAAACTTTTGTAATTCGTCTTGACGTTGCTGACTTAATCTCGCTTGTTCAGCTTGAAAAACCAGTTGTCTTTCTTGTAATTCCTTAGCTCTTTGATGACTTAATGTAGCTTGTTCAGCTTGAGCAGTAAGTTGTCTTTCTTGTGCTTCTTTAACTCTTTGATTACTCAAATATGATTGTTCAGCTTGAAATTGTTGTCTTTCTTTCTCCTGAATATATTGTAACTTTAATTGAGCAACTTGCATTTCTTCTCGTCTTTCAGCTAAAGCTGTATTAGACTGAACAATGGCAGTAGTATTTTCTCGTTGTTTTCTGGCTGTATATACTTGTGGTGTAAAGATAGCTTGAGCCGTATCAACTATTGCTTTACCTACATTTTTTAACCAATTCCAAACCATAATCAAACCTCCATTAATTGTACTAAGTTCATCGGTTAATCTCCTGAAGTCTTAAATCGGAATTTTCTTGAAAAATTAATTTTTTTGCATCTGTTCCAAGTTGGCATAGGCGAACTTTAACTGTGTAGCAACAGGTTTAAACCTGTCGAAGTATCGAAAAAAATTACTCATGGCAATAGCCTATCACACTCTTAGGGAAAAAAAGTTGCCAAAAAGTGAAACCCAAAGTGAAAAAAGTGAAAAAAAGTGATATTAGAGGTTTAAATGCCCATGAACACGGAGTAAATGGGATTTTAACTACTATATGATCAATTCCACATCCGGGGATGGATAGGAAGATTGCCAGTCTTTTTCCCAGGAAATCATAGATGGACTGGAAAATCTACTCCATAGTGTTGATAACTTTTTTTACCCTAGTCCCCGACTTAACAGTTCTTGATTTTGTTGACGTTTTTATTTATGTTAAAAAAGTTTAAAATTTTAGATGCTTTTAGATATTTCAGGTATAATTTATGATTAATGATAGTTAAACAATAATATCTAGTTCTATCTGGACGGTAGGAATATGATTAACCCAGAAGTGCTGTTTCTGAAAATTCAATACCCTGATGGTCGGGCGGAAAATTACCCCCTCTCCTCTCAAACTGAAGATAGCCTGATTAGAATTGGTCGTTTAGATCATAATGATATTGTTCTTCAACCCGATCCTGAAGAACGGGTTTCCAGAACTCATTGTTATATTGTTAAAAAAGGAAACCAAGGATATTGGTGGCTTGTGGATGAAGGGAGTAAAAATGGAACTTGGATCAAACGATATGCGGAATTGGAGCAGGATGTGCGACTACAAGGAGATAAAGGAGTTCGCCTTCACCATGAAGATCTGATTTTGATCTATAGCTCATCAGAAACTTCACCTTTTCAATTAACATTTTTGGATGAACAAGATTCTACTAAAAAGCCCCCACCTGAGCCTTTCTTGGAGTATAACTTGAGTCAAAGAAAGTTGTTTGTCGTTACGGGAGATAACCGCTACCCCATAAAATTAACCCCTTTACAACGGAAAATGGTTGATTTTATGGCTGAACAAAATCATCAGAATCAGGGTGAACCTACTTTGTGTCAACATCTCGATTTAATTCAGGCTATTTGGGGAGATGATCGAACTAAAATCAATGGTGATGTTGCTAATTTGATTTGTCGATTAAAAGAAATTACTGATAATCACAAGATTAATAACGTTTTTGAGACGCTCAGAAATGAAGGTTATGTTTTTAATGTTAAACTGGTTGACTGATATATAGTAAGTCTAAATCAGTTGTACAAATGTCTGAAAATCCAATTAATTTATCGTAGGGGCGAGGCGCGCCTCGCCCCTACAGGAGGATTTCTGGTAATTTTTTAGGATTAGTAATCAGCCATGATTATTATTCTACAATCTCTTTAGACTTGCTATATAAAGTCTTTTAAATGTTATTTTCTCACTAATAACCATTATCAATCTGCTCTCTGGAGTAGTTTTGGGTTTGAAAATTCAACAGTTTTTGGGTTTGAAGGAGAAAAGCGATCGCTTATTTCTCTATAATTATTTTCAATAACCAGGGGAGATCTGTTATGAAGAATCAACAGGATGATGATAGCAATGATTCTGGCTTCGGTCATACCAATAAGGAAGATACAGAAAAAATACATCAAAACTTTAGAAGGGATAGAAGCAATCAACAGAATAAACCGTTGTACTGGCAACCTGGCAAAAAGTTAAAAGATGGCAAGTATATTATAGAAAAAATGTTAGGGAGGGGAGGTTTTGGCGTTACTTATCTTGTGAAAAGCCAAGGCAACAAAAAATTTGTAGTTAAAACTCCAAGACCTAGACTGCTTTATCTAAATGATTCTTCTGATACTGAGTTGGAGCTTGAAGGATTCAAATTGTTCGGTTTATTACATACTGTACAAAATCCTCATATTGTTAAACTTATAGATACAATTCGTGAGGATGGTTTGCCCGGTCTTGTGATGGAATATGTGAAGGGAAAAAACTTAGAAGAATTAGTCGATGAAAAAGGTATTCTACAAGAAAGTGAAGCAATTCACTACATTCGACAAATTGGTGAAGCTTTGCAACTTATTCATCAAATCAATATGTTACATAGGGATGTAAAGCCCAAAAATATTATTATTAGAGATAGTAGTTTAGAAGCCGTATTAATTGATTTTGGAATTGCTCGTCATTTTACAACTCATGATCAGGCTAGTAGTTTAACGGTAAGGTATTCAACGGGTTATGCACCCTTTGAACAATATTCAAAAGCTAAGATTCAGAGAGAGTTTACAGATGTTTATGGATTAGCTGCAACTCTCTATTTCTGTTTGACAGGAGAAGCTCCTATTGAATCCCTAATCCTAGAAAAAGATAGAGAGCAATTAACTACTCCTAATACATACAATCCATATATTAGTGAACAAACGAATTCAGCGATCATGAAAGGATTGGAATTTGAGGGAAAAAATCGTCCTCAATCTGTTGAAGAATGGTTAGATTTACTGCCTAAACCAGAAAGCAAGAAGACAGTCAAATCTTCTCCACCTCAACACAATCCTCCTCGACGTTCCCGACCTGCACCAGTACCTCCTCCGATACCGAATCCCCCTGTAATTCAACAGGAAAAACTGCCATCTTCCCCTGTGACGGATTGGGGTTTATATGGAAGAACAGCATTGATGGGGGCAGGAGTTTGGTTAATTGCGATCGCTATTTTTAACAGCCAACCTATTACTAATCAGGGAATTTGGATAGCTGTTGGGATTATTTTATGGGGAATTTCACTTTTCTTAAACAATCACTCTTCTCTAGGGCAAAAAATACTCCAACACATTTTTTCCATAATTTCATATTACCTAATTTACTTATTTTTGAGATTTTTTCTAAAAATGGAAGCAAGTTCAATTGTTTTTTTAGCCCCAATCTCTGGTATTTTAGCAATGACGATGATGGCAATGGCTGAATTATTTATTAATGGAGATTCAGAATAATCTTAGTCTATCAAGTTAGAGGCTGTTTACACAGACAACTCTGAACCCAATGCGATTACTTTTAACTTTTTTCCACATCTCTTCTCGGGCAGCACTGCGGCATCTTGATGGAAAACTATGCCAAGCTCCACCTCGAATTACTGCTTGTTCATTCACTCCGCTCGTGTAAGGTGTTCCATCTGTAGGAGTTCTATCATAATTATCATGCCAAGAGTCGCTGCACCATTCCCAAACATTCCCGTGCATATCTTCTAAACCAAACTGATTTGCGGGGAAATTTTCGACACCAACTGGAGTTGTTTGCCCTTCATATTTTCCGTCGCTTTGTTTGGATTTGTAAGAATAATGCGTATCGTAGTTCGCTTGTGTAGGGCTAATATCATCACCAAAATAAAAGGGGGTGCTTCTACCAGCACGGCAGGCATATTCCCACTCAGCTTCACTGGGTAAGCGATATTCTCTTCCAGTTTGCTTACTTAATTCATTACAAAATTTTTGGGCTTCCTTCCAAGATACAGTTTCTACAGGTAAATTCTGTCCTTTGAAGGTTGATGGGTTGTATCCCATAACAGTTTCCCACTGTTCTTGTGTAATGGGAGAACGACTCATATAAAATGATTTTTTAAACTTCACTTGACGTAAAGGTTCTTCAGAAGATAAATGTCCAACTTCATCAGAAGGAGAACCCATTATAAACGTTCCCTTGGGAACTTCTACCAGTTCTAGCGATAGAGTCCCATTTAACCCTACCTCAGTATAGATCTGGAGTGTTATCTCAGACTCTCCTTTGTCTGTGGACGTTTTAATCCGCTTTTTGCTAGAAATAAAATCTTGAGGAGCAGATAGGGGTGGAGATTTAGATGCTAACGAATTACTCTGTTGAGACTTGGGTAATATTTTTGATAGGATTGTTAAAACACCTATACTAATCAACCCCAAGAGAATGACTAAAAATTCATTTCGTTTGTAAAGTTTTTTGAACATACTCAAACTCTGAAAGTCTATGTTTAAGTTGTCTGCGTATCAACGTCGATTTAGAGCCTGTTTAGGATTATTTTTAGCACTTTTTATCTTAGCAGGAAGTTGTAGTCTAATCAATTCTAATAGGTTAACTGCAACTCAGTGTAACAAAATAGCAATTTTTCTGCCTGAAACTGGCGCAGCACAACGATGGGAGGGATCAGATCGTCCAGCATTAGAACGCGGAATCGCTAAGAAACTCAAAGATCATGTTAATGAGGATCTCATGCTTCTCTATTTTAATGCTAATGGAAATTCAGAAAAGCAAAAGGAGCAAGCCAAACTAGCTTTTGATCAAAACGTATGTTTACTAATTATTGGGCCTAGTGGAAAGTCTGCAATAGAAATTGTACGGGATGCAACTCAACGCGGTATACCTGTAATTGCCTATGATCGTGTTATTGATGACAAGCAAAATACTTATGCACCTTATTATATTTCTTTTGATAGCCAGCTTGTCGGCAAATATCAAGGTGAATACATTGCAAAGGAACTGGGAAAAGGTAATAGCAGTAAATATCAATTTCAAAATCAGAATAATAAGTATGTAATGATTAATGGAGATCAGGATGATAATAATACCACATTGTTGAGACAAGGTTTTGAGGAAAGCTTAAACAGTTATATCAACAATGGAACAATTAAATATATAGAAAAACCCTATAATCAACCTCTATACATAGAAGACTGGGATGGGCGAACAGCTGCAAATAAGGTGGTGGAAATTTTAAACAAGAATCCTGATCTAAAAATTGCTTGGGTAGCGAATGATAATATGGCTAATCATATTATTGGTAAGTTGGGTGACAGAAAAGGTAAAATATTGATTACAGGTCAAGATGGTACAATCCAAAGCTTAAAAAATATTAAAGACAAGTCACAGTCTATGACTGTTTGTAAAGATAGTCAAGATATTGCAGAAAGAACAGCTTCTCTAGTTGAAGCCTTATTTAACGATGAGGATCAAAAAATTAGTCAGTTATTACCAGACAAAGTTGATTATACTAAAAGTCAAGCTTATGTATCAAAAAAGGTTTATTCTGTAAGGGAGGATAATTTTGAATACAGAGTATCTCGTGATAAAAAGGATAATATTTTATTAGAAAATACTTGTAAAGGAATTAGTAAAACAGATATTTCCACACAGGAACCCTCCTCTAAGCAATAGTTAACCTAGAATTTTAAATTATTTATTTCAATCAAATTGAGATTTTTAAGGAATGAACAATAAAGAGCTAAATTCTCTAAAGCCTGACTATAGGGGAAATATGAGCGTTCTACACTCCCGCTTAAAACTGGGAAAAATTAAATCTATTTTCAATTGACTTTTTAGATAAATTTCAGATAATAGATTTAAAAATATTTTTCTGTTTCAGGGGGTAGCAAATATGTCTCAATCATTGTATTTAAAACCTTTAGAATGGCGATGCTTAAAAAGGGATTTACAAGATCCCTATTTACCGAAAAAATATCAACAACGGATTCAGATTATCTTGCTGACGGATGAGGGTAAAACTCAGCGCGAAATTTGTCAATTGTTGGGATGTTCAGCAGTAACGGCGAGACGTTGGATGTTAATGACAAAACAAGGTAAAGCAGAACAGTGGAATAATCAGCCTATTGGTCGTCCGCAAAAAGTGAATCAGGATTATTTACTGCGTTTGGAAGAATTACTGAAACATTGTCCTAAAGAGTTTGGTTCTAAATCAGAATATTGGAAAGCGAAGAGTTTAGCAAAACAACTGAAGCGGGAGTTTGGTGTTGAAATTAGCGATCGCCACATTAATCGTTTACTCAAACAACGGGGATTAACTTTAGCTGAATTTAATGCTAATTTGCAAGGAGAATCAACATGATGAAATGTGATCAACTGATGTGTTATTGGGTGAGAGATTCCCATGATCCAGATCATTATGTTTGTTTAAAATGCAATCAAGAACGTCATGTTAATCACTCAGCAACACCAGAAACTTTTATGATGTTATTTTTCATCGGATTATTTGTAACAATATTGCTTCGTTCACTTTAGGAGAAACCGGGTTTCTGAGAAAGGTTAATATTCACCAATAAAGATCCATTTAGAAACCGGGTTTCTGGGGTGCTAGAAACCCGGTTTCTCAGGAAAGTTAATACTTAGGAAGAAAGATTGATTAGAAACCCGGTTTCTCAGGTGCTCTGGGGTGCTAGAAACCGGGTTTCTCAGGGAAGTTAATACTTAGGAAGAAAGATTGATTCAGAAACCCGGTTTCTCAGGTACTCTGGGGTGCTAGAAACCGGGTTTCTCAGGGAAGTTAATACTTAGGAAGAAAGATTGATTCAGAAACCCGGTTTCTGGGGTGCTTAGACATATTTGAAAGCACTACTGCTCAAACTCAAACTCGTGTTACCTTGAACAATACCAATCAATTCATCTTTAGCACTAAAACCAGTAATACCATCATTATCGAGTAAAATTCGGGTGTTGGAACCAGAGACGTTTAAGACATAATTACTCGCCGATCCTTTGAGTTGAATTTTATCCTGAGTGGCATTAAAATCGATAATTGAAGCATAATCTGCTTTACCAGGAGTGAGTAAACTACCATCGTTATAGTAGACATTATTACTGTCACCCAAAATAAACTGATCGACTCCTGTTCCTCCGGTTAATTGATCAATTTCTCCCCGCCCGGGAGTACCACTGCTAGTAATAATTGAAGTTGCTCCGGCAATCATAGCATTAGCGCTAACGCCAATCAAAAGATCGTCTCCTGTACCGCCAATTAAACTATCATTACCAGAACCTCCGGTAAGCATATCGTTACCGTCTCCACCGTCTAATTTATCATTACCAGAACCTCCACTGAGTTGATCAACATCAGAACCTCCTTGGAGAGTATCATTACCAGAGTCTCCGTTGAGAATATCGTTACCACTCCCTGCGGATAAAATATCATTACCGGAGTTACCATTAAGAATATCTCCACCACCGAAGGCATTCAGGGTATCATTACCGGAGTTACCATTAAGAATATCTCCGCTTTCACTCCCGTTGAGAAGATCATTTACACTGGTGCCATTCAGAATTTTACCTGTTCCTGAATTAATAGTAGTAGAAACGCCGTTGCTAGTCCCAGTATTGATCACGATTGTTGGAGAATTAGGAGCATTCATTACCATGATTTGATCAATTGAAGACCCATTCATAGATAAACTACTGGTTTGAGTCATCGTACCTGATAAAGAAGAACTATTAGTGGATGAAGTTCCACTGTCAGGAGCATTCATCACCATCGTTTGATTAATTGAAGACCCAGATGAAAACAAATTAGACCCAATAGAAATAGCCATAATATTCTCCTAGGTTGTTAGGCTATCAAGACCTAATGAGGGTAAAAAATAAGTCTAAATAAATAGATTATTGTCCATCAAAAGACCTTGAGTAGATTTTTGGATTTCCAGCTTTTTGAAGAGCTTTGATTATTAATTTTGCACATATTTATGAATAGATCAATAGATTTTAAACCGCTTAAAAGACCTGAAAATATAAAAAGTATCAGCCATTTTCAATCTGTTTTAATAAAAAATATCGTGAAATATTGATTACATCTATAATTTTTAAATCTAATTTCAATAAATCCAGACAAAATATGTATTTTTGATGCCATCATAGACTTAGGGAATTGCAGAAAGTTAAGGGTAGGGGCGGGTTTAGCAAGATTGAGATGAAATTCATCAAGACCTCAAAGAATCCGCCTGTACAAATGTCTGAAAATCCAATTCATCGTAGGTATGAGGCGTACCTCGCCCCTACAGGGGGATTTGTGTCCATTTTTTAAATTAATAATTTTGATGATGATGATTGTACAATCCCTTTAGACTTGCTATATAGAATTAATACTAGAAATTATTCAATAAATTATCTTGGGCATTTCTAATTTCTTGACGATATCTGTCAGGACAAAGAGTGTGCATACTTGCCAGCATGATTGCAGAACCTTGGATGCTATCTTTATAAGGATTACCTCCCAAACGGTTAATAATCATAAACAGCAAATTGCCAGAACCTTGATAATTACAAATTGATTGAGCAAATTGGTATTTTTGTTCGTCAGATAAGTGTTTCCATAAAGGAATTCCTGAATCCGTGTAATATTGATATAGTGCTGCTTCTCTCGGACTAGATAAAGCGCTTAATGCTTTAAAATCAATTTCACGCCCTAATGATGCAGCACTATTATCAGCAAGTAAAGAATCGGAAATATTGGAAGTTTTTGAACCCCTCAATGAACTTAGGGAAAAATATCTTGAGGTTAAGGAAGATGTTGGAAGCTCAGAAGATGTTGTTAAAGCAAGAACAGAATTTTGTAATATTCCTAACGTGATCATATTAATAATCATTACAGAAATTATTTTGACAGAATGAAACATAATTTTCAGTCTCCTTAAATGGGTTTATTTGATTAAAGTAGTAAAATTTGATGTCAGAACAATTGCTCGATAATTGAGCAATTGTTCCCATCTCTATATCCGTCTAACACTCGTAACTGCTGAAGACTTACCTGTGCGCTCATTGATCAGGGTAATCCAGCGATCATTTTCCATAATTACAGTAACGACATCTCCAACTTCAACACCAATTGAACTGGCATAGTAGACATCAAACTCGTTGCCTGTAGAAACGCTTTTGAGCTTAATATTTCTAGTGCCAGAATATATGCCTGTAACAGCAAAAGCATACCGTGACTGAGCAATAATATAGCCAGGTAAATTTTCTGAGTAAACTTGTCGAACACCTGAATTATTACTGATACTTGACTTAGCCAATACAGGTAAATTGGTAATCAAAGGGGAAGAAGTAACTAAGATTAGAGCAGAAATCAGGGACAATTTATTTTTGGCAAAATTAGACATAAGATTCCTCCGGGTTGGACTTCTAAAAAATGGGATATTCCTGAAAAATCTATCCAAAAACTTTAGATTGACCAAGTAAAACTTGTGTTTGAGATGATTTCCTCCAGTGATTTGACAGTGTAAATTTCTCCCCGCTATAAAAGATCTCCACAGTATGAATATTTTTTACAGGGGTATTGTGTGCAAGGGTCAAAGACTAACTATTACCAGCAAATCATAGATTTTTCTTCAAATCTACTCCACAGTGTTGATAAATTTGCTAGAATCTCAGCTAAACTAACTCATAGATGTGAACCTTTCTTGTTTTATGATTCAACAACCCAACAACCCACCACCAGAATTTCATGAGGTCTATCAGACTTGGCAAGTTGAGCGACTGTTGGCTGATCTGCTTCATGCTTATAACTGTATCAGAGAAAAAAAACAGAAAAAAATTTACCAAATTAAAGAATTCAGTCCAACTCTCCGAGATTATTTGTTACTGCTTTTAGCGGGTAAAAGTCCTATAGAAATTGCCAGTCGGTTTGGTAAGAAACCTACTAAAACTAAAGGTGATACGGTCAGACATCGGCTTTCTCAAGAATTGTATCCAGTGATCGCAAAACTTCTGCAACAACGGAGTATATCTTTTAAGAAAGTACAATCACAAAACATTCCTGATTTATTAGAAAAAGCGGGTTATAAAATTTTGCCAAAATCTAATCAAAGTGATTTGTTTTCCTGTGATTTCGGCTTAACATTACAAATAGCCGAAGCTGGACTCAAACAATATCTATTCATCTCTGAACAATATCAAATTTTAGACTGGCCCAACCATTGTAATAAATTAGCTCAAAACTGGTCAGACTTAGAACTTTTTATCGAATGGTGTCAGGCTCCTGAACGTTATCAATCGTTAAAAATTCTTCTACAAAATACTCAACAATATAGTTATATTTATGGTTCTTACCAAAAACGTTTAGAGCAAGTAGAAGGATTATTGAAAGTTGCTGACCTTAAAGATACAGCCACAATTACAGAAGCAATCTTAGAAAAATCATGGATTTTAACTTTAATGAATAGCTGGAAAGAAGCGGATAAATTATACCAACTAATTTCCTCTAATTCTGACCCTATTTTACAGTTGAAGCTCACAAAAAATCAAGCGGTTTGGTATCTTCAACAACAACAATATTCCCAAGCTTTAGATTATTTACAGCAAGCTAGAATCATTTTAAAACATTGTTATCTTGACCCAGAGCGATCGCAACGATGGCAAATTATCCTTGACTACTATGAACCGCAAATCTATTTTCACCTAGAACAATATTCTTTAGCTCAGTCCCTTTATCAAAAAGCTTGGGATAAAGCCAAACAATTCGGATGGCAAAGAATTGCTGTTGCTTTTCAAAATTGGATGGCTCGGATTGCTTTAGTTAAAGGGGACTTCTATCAAGCTCGATATCGATTAGAAGAGGGTTTACAGACATCATTACTATACGATGATTGTCAATTAAATGCCTGTTATAATTTATCTCTAGCTCGCCTAGAAAAAGTTGAAGGGAATTTTTCTAAATCTCGATATTGGGGTATGGAAGCTTTGAGCAAATTTGAAAAATTGGGAATGGTTGATAAAATTATTCAAGCTCAAAGCCTCTTAAAATCCCTGGAAACTGTTTAAGGAGTCAGAGTCATTGAGAAATTTCCCTCATGATTTTAGTTAAGTAAGATGAGGATCAGGAGGATGAATACAATCAGCTTTTGGTGTTTTTTGTGATTCCTGATCAGATGGATTTTCTGAAGTTGTATTTGCTAAAATTTCTGATCCAAAATGTTGTCGCCATAACTCTAAGGTTTCTGACCAGGCTGTTTCCGTTTGCTTTTGGGCTTCAGGGGTTAAACTATAAGTTGGTACATGATGAATATACCGACCAAATAACATTTGACTATCCTGAATGTATTGAGGGGTATTGAGGATATGTTCATGCCAAATTAAATCGACTTCAGGGAGAGGAGGAACTATCGTTTTATTCGGATATAAGTAAAGAAGAAATAAAAACATCTGATAAAAAGCGATCGCTCCCAAGGTTTTTTCTCGATTCCATTGATATTTATAAATGACCCATTCCAGAAGAGGATTCAGGTCAACTTCTCTTAATTTTCCCCAAAAGTAAACTTCTCTTTCGGTAATATTTTTTTGCAGATAGTTCATCTTTCATTCCTCCAATCTATTCGTTAATACATCGGGCAAAATTGAATATTGTTCATTGCCTTGATGATTAATTTACCAGGATTAAGTTAAAAATCAATAGGATTAAAAGACCGTAAAATATATCTGATTCAAAGGTGATTTAGTGACAATTTAATTTTAATTCAATCAACTCTTAATTAAATCTCTAATTTTTAAATTTCGTTTTAATGAATCAAGACACAATATAATTAATACAGAACAGTTGCAGGTTGATGAGATGGCAATTCTACATGGAAGTTGGTGCATTACGCCGAGTCGGTCTTTCTTCCTTTGGGGAGAAACCTGGCGACGAGTTACGTCGGAGTCCCTGGCTTCAGCACCGATTCTTCCTTATCCCTTTGCTTTAAACAATACTGAACTCTTGACTCAACCCCTGTTAAAAAATATTAAGTTATCCGATATTTCTCCCCATCTGCTCTCCCCGAAAATTCTAGCACTACCAACGGATATTTCGGAAACAGTTGGAACTCTCACTCCAATTTATTCTACTGCAACAAATAGTCCTCAATCTCATCTCTATCCTTGGCAAATTACCGGAATTTCTCTTCATCCTAAACAAGCCTTTCAATTTTTACAATCTCTACCTTTAAGTACCGTAACAACATCAGAATCTAACTTAGGGGAAGATTTACGATTTTGGTCACATATTACCCGTTGGAGTTTGGATTTATTGGCTAGATCTAAATTTTTACCCCAATTAATTCAACAATCTGATCAAACGATTATTGCACAATGGCAACCCCTTCTTGATAGTGCGATTGACCAAGCTCGATTATTACGGTTTGCTAAACAAATGCCAACGGTTTGTCGAATGGTTCAAGAGTTAATAGAAGGTGATATTATAGCCATTGATTTACCTTTATCTCCTCAAGATATTATCATTGATTTTCTAGGAACAATGATCGATGCACAGGTGAGAACTGTTGCTGAAGAAGTTGAAACAAAAGCCAGTGCTAATGCGGTTTTACTTCCTCCAACCTTGCAAGCTTGGTTACAAGGATTAGGGAAAGAAGAAAATAGAGTTCAGGGAGAATTAACAGAAATAGAATCTTTAGAAACCGCCTTAAAAAATTGGACTTCTCCGCTACAATATTCTTTATCTGAACAAAATCTATTTTCAACGGCGTTTCAGTTACATCCTCCTACAGAAGATAATCCTAATTGGCAATTAGAATATTGTCTACAAGCTATTGATGATCCTGAATTTATTATCAATACTCATATTATTTGGAGTCATCCAGTTGAGTCCTTTCCCTATCGAGGGAGAACAATTAAACATCCCCAGGAAACGTTGTTAAAAGGCTTGGGTTTGGCTTCTAAATTATATCCCGTCATTGAATCAAGTTTACAACAAGCTCGTCCTGAAAGTTGTAGTTTAAATCCTTTACAAGCTTATGAATTTCTAAAAAGTTATGCTTGGCGTTTTACGGATAGCGGGTTAGGGGTAATTTTACCGCCTAGTTTAGCAAATCGAGAGGGTTGGGCGAGTCGATTGGGATTAAGTATTAAAGCAGAAACGCCTAAATTAAAAATCAATGAACGGTTAGGATTAAAAAGTTTATTAAACTTTAAATGGCAATTATCCATTGGCGGTCAAACAATGACTAAGGCGGAATTTGATCGCTTAGTTTATAAAGAAAGTCCGTTAGTAGAAATTAATGGAGAATGGGTTGAGTTACGACCCTCGGATATTAAAGCAGCAAAAACATTTTTTAGTCAGCGTAAAGATGAAATGACTCTCTCCTTAGAAGATGCGTTACGGTTATCAACGGGAGATACTCAAATGATTGAGAAATTACCTGTTGTTAACTTTGAAGCGGGAGGAAAATTACAGGAATTATTAAATACTTTAACCAATAATCGAAGTTTAGAACCGATTCCGAACCCACAGAATTTTAAAGGAGAATTACGACCCTATCAAGCCAGGGGTGCAGGTTGGTTATCCTTCCTTGAACAATGGGGGTTAGGTGCGTGTTTAGCGGATGATATGGGATTAGGAAAAACGATAGAATTTATTGCTTTCTTACTTCATCTTAAAGAAAACAATAGTTTAGAAAATCCGGTTTTATTAGTTTGTCCTACATCGGTTTTAGGGAATTGGGAACGGGAAGTTAAACGATTTAGTCCAACTCTAAAAGTGCTGGTTCATCATGGCGATAAACGTGCAAAAGGTAAAAATTTTGCTAAAATAATTCAAGATAAAAATTTAGTGATTACCAGCTATCCGCTAACCTTTAGAGATGAAAAGGAATTGCAGGGGGTAACTTGGCAAGGACTGGTATTAGATGAAGCCCAAAATATTAAAAATCCCGATGCAAAACAATCTAAAACGGTTAGAAACATCAACGCATCCTTTAAAATTGCTTTAACCGGAACTCCCGTAGAAAACCGCTTATCAGAATTGTGGTCAATTATGGATTTTTTAAATCCAGGGTATTTAGGACAACGAACATTTTTTCAACGACGGTTTGCAATTCCCATTGAAAAATATGGAGATACGGACTCGTTAAAAATATTGCGATCGCTAGTTCAACCTTTTATTTTACGTCGGTTAAAAACAGATAAGGATATTATACAAGATTTACCCGATAAACAAGAAAATACTGTGTTTTGTCCCTTAACCACTGAACAAGCAACCCTATATCAAAAAATTGTTGATGAATCTTTAGAAAAAATTGATGACGCGGAAGGAATTCAACGCCGAGGAATGATTCTAGCATTATTAGTGAGGCTGAAACAGGTTTGTAATCATCCGGTTTTAATTGAAGCTAAAGTTAAAAATAGTAAAAAATCAGACAAACAAGATTTAATTAAAACCCAATATTCAGGAAAATTACAACGGTTGACAGAAATGCTAGAAGAGGTTTTAGCAGAAGGCGATCGCGCTTTAATTTTTACTCAATTTGCAGAATGGGGAAAATTGTTACAACCCTATTTAGAACATCATTTTCACCGAGAAATATTATTTTTGTATGGGAGTACCTCAAAAAATAAACGGGAAGAAATGATTGATCAGTTTCAAAATGATCCGCAAGCTCCACCCATTATGATATTATCCTTAAAAGCCGGAGGAGTGGGTTTAAATTTAACCCGTGCGAATCATGTTTTTCATTTTGACCGATGGTGGAACCCCGCCGTTGAAAATCAAGCTACGGATCGAGTTTTTAGAATTGGTCAAACTCGGAATGTACAAGTGCATAAATTTGTTTGTACTGGAACATTAGAAGAAAAAATTCATGATTTAATTGAAAGTAAAAAAGCCTTAGCAGAACAAGTTGTGAGTGCGGGGGAAGATTGGTTAACGGCTTTAGATACCGATCAACTCAGAAATTTATTAATATTAGATCGAAACTCAATTATTGAGGAGGAAGAGGAATAGTTTTAAAGTTCAAAAAATTGTTAATAAAAGGAGTAATTTCATGGTAGACTATACAATGGAAGCCAACAAAGAATGGTGGTCACAACAATGGTTAGATTTATTAGATAAATATCGGTTTAAAAAACGCTTAGAACGAGCCAGAAATTATGCCAGACAAGGAAATGTTTTAAACATTGACTTTAAAGATCAAAAGGTTTTAGCCCAGGTTCAGGGAACTCAACCCGAACCTTATACGGTTTCCTTGTGGTTAGATGTGTTTAGTGATGAAGAATGGAATTATATTATTGAAACTTTATCACAACGAGCGATTTTTAGTGCTAAATTATTAGCCGGAGAAATGCCCCAGGATATTGAAGATGTATTTGCAGCTAATGGGTTAAGATTGTTTCCCTTTTCCTTAGATAATGTTCATTCTGAATGTAGTTGTCCTGACAAAGCCAACCCCTGTAAACATATTGGTGCAGTTTATTATATGTTGGGCGATCGCTTTAGTGAAGATCCGTTTGTTTTATTTCAACTTCGGGGAAGAACTCAAGAACAAATTATTACAACGTTACGTCAACTGCGGGGTCAAAGTGAAGAAGATATTAACGTTTCTACCAGAGAAACAACAGCGATAAAATCGAACCCCCATGCTCCTAAACTCAATCAATTCTGGAATTACTCTGAACAACTAGACCCCGCTTTAGTCGTGATTACACCGCCTCCTGGCAGTGAAACTGTACTGGATGTTTTAGGTACAATTCCATTAGCCCCCCTTGCTGTAAATTCTAATAATCGTTCTACTTCATCCGCCACCGATATTGTAATGCAATATTTAGAAACAGTCTATAAAAATGTTAGCCAACAAGCGGTTTTAATTGCACTTAATCGGGAAGAAATCTAAGTAAGTTCGACGAAGCTAAAAAATAGGTAAGCCTTTTCTTAGCCCGTCAAACTCCCATTTTCTAACTATTTCCAGCCTGCTCGATCCATAATTTGAATCGCCTGGGCGTTAAATTTGCCGTAGGCTGCAACATTCATCGGATCACTCTTAAATGTGCCATAACTCGCTAAAACTGGAGAGACAGGAACACCCGCAACGGCTGGATATTCAAAAGCACTTTGAGCAAAAATCTTTTGAGCTTCTGGACTTGCTAAATACTCTAAAAATTTAATCGCTCCCGCTTTATTTTTAGCCGTTTTTATCACCCCTGCACCACTAATATTCGTGTGAGTTCCCTGGGCTCGTTGGTTGGGAAAAAATAACCCAACTTTACTCGCAATTGCTTTATCTTCCGGTTTCTGAGATCCAGCCAAACGGGCTAAATAATAGGTATTTGCTAAAGTTAACTGCCCCACACCTGAAGCGACTGCTTTAATTTGAGAAACATCATTTCCTTCCGGGGGTCTGGCAAAATTAGCCACCAATCCTTTCACCCATTTTTCTGAATTGGCAGTTCCACTTTGCCCAACCATTGAAGCCACTAAGGATTGATTATAGATATTATTAGAAGAACGAACGACTACTTTTCCTTTCCATTTAGGATTTGCTAAATCTTCATAGGTAGACAATTGAGCCGGATTGACTTTAGCTTTATTATAAACAATGACTCTCGCCCGTTTAGAAAATCCAAACCAATTACCATTAGGCTCTCTTAAATTAGCTGGAATGGCTTGATTTAAAGTCCCAGAAGAAATAGGTTGAAAAATCCCCTGTTGTTGCGCTCTCCAAAGGTTTCCAGCATCAACAGTAATTAAAATATCTGCCGGACTATTGGCTCCTTCACTTTTGATTCGTTCGACTAATTCCTCCGCTTTTCCTTCAACAATATTGACTTTAATCCCCGTTTTGTTTGTAAAGCTTTGATAAAGCTGATTGTCACTATCGTAATGACGAGCCGAGTAAACATTCAGAACTTGGGGGTTAGCTTGACTGCGCTGCATCGGGGTAAGTCCTCCAACCGCAACGACGGCCAAGGCTGTTCCAACGGTGAGGAACCCACGTCTAGTGATATTTTTCATGGATCTGGAAAAGGTCTGCTTTAATGCAATAGTTTTTCAAGAAGATAGTATAGCGTTAATGCTAGTTATTCTCAATAATTGTTTTTTGAAAACAACTATGGTAATATTAAGCGTTTTTTATCCAAGAAGGGAGAAACCATGAATGGAATGGCAAGTCACGACTTGCGGAAGAGCAGCAGTTACTGAACTCTTTGGGTAAAGCTCGTTAAAATAAATGATGGAAGTTCCTAATATTCTAGTTTCAGGTATAGAAACCTATTGCTAATAATCATCAAATATGACAAAGCAAAAATATCCCCAGTGTATAACCTACAGTTCGGTGTTCGGTGTTCCCGCTTATAGAATGTTTACGAACAACCACAACAACTGACATCTATGTCTAAAACGATTGGTTCTTTAGGGGAAGAATTGGTTGGCTCTTGGTTAGAAAGCCAAGGTTGGCAAATTTTGCATCATCAATGGTATTGTCGATTTGGAGAAATTGATTTAATTGCGTTGTATCGGGGACAGGGGACTGTTCCCATGTTGAGTTTTGTTGAAGTTAAAACCCGTAGTCAACGAAATTGGGATCAGGGGGGACTTTTAGCCATTACTCCCCGTAAACAAGCAAAATTGATTCAAGCGGCGGAATTATTTTTAAGCGCTCGCCCGGATTTAAGCGAATATCCTTGTCGGTTTGATGTGGCTTTAGTGCGTTGCGATCGCTCTCCGACCCAAACCCCTATCTGTGAAGATATCCCCCCTTTTCCTGATAGCCTAAAAGTCGGTCAACCTTTTTTCCTCAACGGCTACCGACTCCTATTACAAGATTATATTGAATCTGCCTTTAACTAAATCTTGTTAACCTCAAGCTAATGCTTCAGGACAATACCCTAACCCTCTAACAAATTGGGTTTTAAAAGATTCCACATCTTCACGGTTAGGAATACCATGAGACACCACAGCAACTTGGTAGCGGCGCATGACACTGAGAGGGGATTGACCCGTTTCTAAGCCCCAAAGGGCCATTAAAATCCGCATATCAGGTTCGTAGGGAACACCCAATTCGTGCATAAAAGCTCTAAAGTCCCCGTGTTCTTGTGGTGTCAGATATTGACGCATTTTAATTTTGATAATCCAGCCATCTATTTGGTGAATCACTGTAATAAACTGAACGGGGAGGGAGTGATTTGAACTTAAAAAGTCTATCACTCTCAGCGTAAGGCTTGTATTGGCAAGGTAGTAAAGGTATTCCATCGGTCATCTCCTGCATGATTGTCCCGCCTGTTTGTTGCTTAACTCCAGCCCGGAACCCTGCAACAAAGAGTAATAGGGGCGGTGTTTTTGATTCTGCTGTAAGGGCCGTTGATCCCAATCTGAGGTCAAAACAAAGCCAAAAACAATGCGACCTTTCCGTCGGTAGGCAGCATAACCCTATATTTATATAATGCCAAGATTAACGATGATAAGATAGGGGAAAAGCACCCGATTTGGGATGGGGGATTCTACCCAAATCTAAATCCAGCAATTCCAAGGGATCACAGGGTAGCCTATTAAGATCGATAGGGGGATCTTTAAAGATTAGTCAGCCGATCATCGGATGGCCGAGTCTAGTAATTCATTGTTGAAGGACAATTCAAGAGAATGGATCAGTTAGATTATTGGTTAGAAAGCTATAATTATCAACTCCCAGAAGAACGTATTGCACAAAATCCTGTTGTACCTAGAGATCATTCCCGTTTGTTAGTGGTAGATTCTCCCAGTTCTCATCGTCATTGTCTATTTAAAGATTTACCTGACTTTCTGCGACCGGGAGATTTATTAGTTCTGAATAATACCCGTGTTCTTCCCGCTCGTCTTTATGGACGCAAAATTAGTGGGGCGGCGGTAGAAGTGTTATTACTGGAAGAAAAATCCCATCATTGTTGGTTAGCATTAGTTAAACCGGGTAAACGATTTAAACTGGGTTCAGTGATTGAATTTGAGTTTAATTCTGATGCAAAAACGGATTCTAATTCTCAACCCTTAAAAGCAATTGTTTTAGAAACGGATGAGGAAACGGGAGGACGGTTATTAAAATTTGAAATTCCCGAAGGACAGTCTTTAATTCCGCTTTTAGAACAGTTTGGAAATATCCCCTTTCCCCCCTATGTTACGGACACAGAAGCATTACCAGAACAATATCAAACCATTTATGCCAAACATTCCGGGGCTGTCGCTGCACCTACAGCCGGGTTACATTTTACAGAAGAATTATTTCAATGTTTAGAACAAAAAGGCATTGACAAAACGTTTTTAACCTTGCACGTTGGAGTCGGAACTTTTCGACCTGTGGAAGTGGATCAAATTACTGACCATCAAATGCACGGAGAATGGATTGAAGTTCCGACAGAAACTATTGAAAAAATTGAGAAAACAAAAGCTTCAGGGGGTAGAATTATTGCAGTGGGAACAACGGTGGTACGAGCGTTAGAAGGAGCAGCGATCGCCCATTCTTCCCAATTTGAAGCATTACCAGAAAACTTAAAAGAATCTGCTCTTAAAAGTTATTGTGGAAAAACCAATATTTTTATTTATCCCGGATATCAATGGCGCGTCATTGATGGATTAATTACGAATTTTCACTTACCTAAATCAAGTTTATTAATGTTGGTTTCAGCCTTAATTGGGCGAGAACGGTTACTGAATTTATATCAAGCAGTATTAGAAGAACCCGCCAATGATTTTGGACGACAATATCGATTTTATTCCTTTGGGGATGCGATGTTTATTTTACCAGAAGCAACATTAAAAGTAGATTAATGTTATCTAGTTATCCATTAACATTTTATCGTCAATCGTTGTGGGCTGGAGACTCAAAACTCAAATGAAATCGTCAAATGTTGGGTACGCATCCGTATCGTGTAGAGACGCGCCATGGCACGTCTCTACGGGGCTTTTGGGGATCATCTATAGCCCCAATTGCAGGATTTCATGTCATGACTCCTGACGGTGGGTGGGTGCGAGTCGCCCTTACAGATCCTACTCCTAGGCTGCCTTCGTTATAAAAATTAATGATTTAAAAGTGCGATCGCCAACCATCAAGGCATTTTGACAATTCCAAGAATATGTTATCGTTTTTGCAGGTTTATTAAAAAATAATGGGGCATAGGTGATGAAACATCACGTTTGTATTGCTGTTGGCATTAATCAATATCAATATCTGCAACCCTTAAATTATGCCCAAAAGGATGCAGAAGCTGTCTATGAATTTTTGGTAAATGGTGCTGGATTTCCTCAAGATAAGAGTTTATTGCTGAGTGATAACTCACCCCAGGTATCGGGGATGTCCACCTACCCGAACCAAGAAAATATTTTAGATTGGGTGGAGTCCGTCTGTAACGAGCAATTGGGCCATGAGGATGTTCTGTGGTTGTTCTGGAGTGGCTATGGGTTTAGTCAAGAGGGAAAAGATTACTTGCTCCCCATTGATGGTAACCCGGCCCAGTTAGAAAAAACGGGGATTCCCATTGAAAAGTTGTATGACGCTCTGAAGGCGGCTCCAACGGATAAAATTTTAGTATTGTTGGATATTAACCGAAGTCAAGGGGTACACGCGGGGGAAAGTGTAGGAAATCAAACGGTGGAACTCGCCCGCCAATTGGAAATTCCTACCATTTTATCTTGTCGTCGGGAACAGTTATCACGGGAAACTTCGGCTTTACGACAAGGGTTTTTTACCGCCGCGTTATTAGAAGGATTAAAAACGGGAGAATGTTCGACATTAGACCCGTTAATCCATTTCTTAGGGGAACGTTTACCCGAACTGACCGAACAACATTTAAGACCGAGACAAAAACCTGTCTTTGCTGTTTATCCAGCCACTAAACTCCAACAGTTCATTCTGCCTGAAAGCCGTCAGGTAGCGAGTGTTAGCCTTTCTAATGGTATGAGGGAAATAAATATGGCGACTGTAGAACCCTACCAAAATGGTACTGTTCCTTTATCCGAAGATCCTCTGAAACTGTCTACATCCTCTGAACGAGGGACTGGAGATCTGGGTTCTCAGACGAATGAACCTGCTGAACCCCCTGAAACTTCAGCAGAGGATTTGTCCTCTAAGGCTTCAACTTCTGTACAGCAGACCTTACCCCAACCTCCTGCAAACTCAACAGAGGATACTATGACAGATAGTTCATTTTTACAACGGTTAATTCTTTGGAGTGGAGCAACCGCACTGGTATTGTTACTGGGTGTTTTTCTCACGAATAAACCGATCTTTTTAGGTGAAAAAACGGCGAAGTCTTCCCCTGGTGTTTCAACGGTTGTTAACAATTCAAAACCGACATCAACACCTGTTGTAACAGAAACCCCAACTGCACCAGAAACGCCTCCCACTCCTCAAGAATTGTTGCAGGAATCAAAACTGCTTTTGAAAGATACTTCTGCTTCTGGTTTTAGCAAAGCGATCGCATTAGCTGCACAAATTCCCCTCGGTGATCCCCAGTTTAAGGAAGCACAAGCTAATATTGAACAATGGAGCCAAACCATTCTCGATATTGCAGAAGGACGCGCTCAAAGTCAAAATTTATCCGGTGCTGTTGATGCGGTGAAATTAATTCCCAATGCTAATCCTGCTATTTATAAACAGGGGCAAGAAAAGCTCAAAGAGTGGGAAGCTCAATTGGCTATAGTGAAAAAAAATCAAGAAATTTTGAGTCAAGCTAAAGGTTCAATTAAGCCCGGTCAAGCCTCATCTTATAGTGATGCCATCGGCAAAGTTGAACAAATTCCAGCCGATCAGCCGGGATATTCAGAAGCTCAAAAATTGATTGATCAATGGGGAAATGAAATTTGGGAAATTGCTCAATCTCGTGCTCAGAAAAAACAATATAGTAATGCGATTGAAGCGGCTCAGTTAGTTCCTAAAAAATCACCAGTCCATGCCGATGCTCAAAAAGCGATCGCTGAATGGGAAACGAAAGTTAAGCAGAAGAAATAATCTACAGAGTTGACGGTTAACGGTTAATAGTTAGCCGTCAACTGACATTTTTTAACAACTTACACTTGAACCCGGAAGTTTGACCTTTGTTCCGCCTAAACCACAATAACCATTAGGATTCTTGGCTAAATATTGTTGATGGTAACTTTCAGCATAATAAAATTCGGGTGCCTCCAGAATTTCGGTTGTGATTGTTCCATAACCTGCTTGTTTTAGGGACGGTTGATAGGCATCCCGTACAGTTTCAGCGAGTTGGCGTTGTTGGTCGGAATAAGTATAAATTCCTGAACGGTATTGGGTTCCCACATCGTTACCCTGACGCATTCCTTGGGTGGGGTCATGGCTTTCCCAAAAGACTTTCAGTAATTGTTCATAACTAATAATTTTGGGGTCGTAGACGACTCGCACGACTTCGTTATGTCCGGTTAACCCGCTACAAACTTCTTCATAGGTGGGGTTTGGGGTAATTCCGGCGGCGTAACCTACGGAGGTACTAAACACTCCCTCCTGCTGCCAAAATCGACGTTCTGCACCCCAAAAACAACCCATCCCAAACATTGCCATTTCTAAGCCGGGGGGAAAGGGAGGTTTGAGGGGATTACCATTGACATAATGTTGATCGGGTACAGGCATCGCTTCTGTCCGTCCGGGTAAGGCATCGGAGGGGGAGGGCATTTTCAGCTTTTTACCGAGTCCAAAGATGTACATGGTTAAATGAAGTTGTGAAGGATAGCTTTACACTCCTTAATAATAGCGTTTTTATCGGGGGTCGCTGACCGAGAAACCGGATTTTTCAAGATTGATGATTGATTTTTTGATGAATTGTGTTAATAATTCGTTCTTCCTCCGGGGTGATAACGCCTTCTAAATTAGCAATTTTCTGATATTTAGCTAAAAGTGCAACGGCAAAATCTGGATTAATTTGTTCAAGTAAACTGTTTAAATCCGGTGGAGAATTAAGGCTTTTAGAAATGACTTCTAAAGAATTCAGGCTCAAAGGAGCATTTTGGATTTGAGGGAGAATTTTTTCAAAGGTTTGATCAGGATTTCGAGTTAAAATAATATGAATTAAAATTTGATCCATAATCCCTTCTTGAGCGATCGCCGTTTCTAAATATTGTTCACTTTCAAGCTGGACTGTTTCTAAAGTTTCACCTTTTTTATCTTGATATAAATTGGATTCATAAAAGCGACAAGCTGCATATCCCAAGGCATAAAGTATTGCAGCATTGGTACTGACACTAATGATAGTCCCGGCTAAAGGTACATCTTCTAATAAACCTAATCCTAATTTTAAAGCTTGATTACTTCCTAAAGCTAAACTAAAAATCGCTAAAGCTTCATCTTTTCTAATTGGGTCATAAAGATCGAGATCATAAGCAGAAGCAATTTGATAAATCATTTCAAATTCTAAGGTTGTGTTGTTAGAAAAATCGGCTCCTATTAGAGTCGCTAATCTTTCAGAGACAAGCTTTGACGCGATTTCAGAACTCCCTAAAGCCAGAACTTTTTCCACCATAATTCGATGGCTAATTTGGCTAGAAGATTCATGAGGATATTGAGTTTTTAGCTGTTTAACTTCTGTTTCTACTTTTTCTAAATCTACTTTTTCAATGATTTCTAATATTTTATCTACATTTATCGTTTTGATTAAGGATTTAAGCAAAGGATTATTACTCATAAAATTCACAACACCCGATGTAGGGGTGGTTTTCGAGGTTGGATTTTTTACTTCTTCTTTAAGATTAAAAATATTCTTAACATTAAAAATATTTTTAACAGCCACTTTCCCCCCCTGCATAACGGTATTGCTAATATTTTCAACGCTATCCTTAATATTAACCGCAGTTTCAATTACAGATTGTCCGGCTTGAGTTGTGGTATTGCTAACGGTTTCCGTTACCGTATGTTTAACTTGTTCAGTAGCGTCTGAAATAGAATTAAATAATAGCCCAAAACCCATAAATTTTGAGGTTATAGGTTCGGTTGAATTCTGAGATTTTGAGGAATTAGGGTTGTTTTCTGATAACTTATGAATGGAATTTAGATCGATTTCTTCTTGCCAATCTGGAAAATCATGATTGATTCTTTTATGATAAATAATAACCTGTGTAATAGAATCTGAAATAATGTGAGTCAAAAGAGAAGCACACAGCCATTCTACTAAAACTTTTTGAGGAATAATTTTTTCGGCTTCAAACATTAATTTGAGACAGTTTTTATTTAATGTAGCTTTTACTGTAATTCCTTTCGATTCTAAATGACGATTGAGTAAAATAGCGATCGCTTTTGGATTTCCCTGTTTAGCGAGTTCTAGTAAATTAGGTTTACTGGTTTCTGTTTCAGTCATAGTGAGGAATAGAAAAAACGATTTTAAGTTTAAGTTAACAGGTAATGATTTTAAAATCCACCGTATATTTACGGATTTTTTAAAAGTTTGATATAATAAGTTAGAAGCATAAAAAATGATTTTAAATATGATGTGGGATCAAATTGCAGAGGAAATTAGCAAAACAACAGGAGAACGGTTTCAAATCAGCGATCGCCGTTCTGTAGGTGGCGGATGTATTAATCAAGGATATCAGATTAGTAATGGTTCTCGATATTATTTTATTAAACTTAATCAAGCTTCAGAAGTTGCGATGTTTGAAGCCGAAGCGTTAGGGGTTCAACAAATGGGGAAAACCCAGACCATTCGAGTTCCGCAACCGATTTGTTGGGGAACAGTGGGAAATTCGGCTTATTTAGTTTTAGAATGGCTGAACTTAGGCGGAAAAACCAATGCTTCAGCTTGGGAAGAAATGGGGCAAAAATTAGCGTTATTGCATCAATGGACACCTCCACAAAATTATCCCGGTTCTCAGAATTTTGGCTGGGATATTAATAATACCATTGGTTCAACCCCTCAAATTAATACCTGGGAAAAGAATTGGGTAGAATTTTGGCAAAAACATCGCATTGGCTATCAATTGAAGCTTGCTAAACGACAGGGAGGTTATTTTGAACAAGCCGAAAAGTTACTAGAAGCAATTCCCCAGCTTTTAGCCAATCATGATCCTAAACCTTCTTTAGTGCATGGAGATTTGTGGGGAGGAAATGCTGCTGTGACCGATGAGGGAGAACCTGTTATTTTTGATCCAGCAACCTATTTTGGAGATCGAGAAGTTGATCTAGCAATGACTGAATTATTCGGTGGTTTTCCAGCTATTTTTTACCAGGCTTATCATCAAGTTTTTCCCTTAAATCCGGGTTATGAACATCGCAAAAAGCTTTACAATCTCTACCATATCTTAAATCATTTTAATCTATTTGGAGGAGGTTATGGAACCCAAGCTAATCAAATGATTCGGGATATTTTACGCTAAACTGTGGGTATACTAACTCTATAGGTTCAATTCGTTGTATTGTTCAGTTGGCTCCATTAACCAGAAGGAATACCTGAGATGATAAGAGATGAATAAAATTAATCATTAATTCATCTTTCCAAGTAAACCTTGTTAAAGATAGCATTTTTAGGTAAGGTGTAAAACTATTTACTCGTTTTTGGAGTAAGTTTCTAGTTGTTATTAAAATAATTTACAACTTCAATAAAATCAGGGTGGCTTATTTGTCCCTATGACCGATCAGATTTTTTGATGAGAGTTAAAATACTTAAAAGTTAAATCATCATTTGTTAAATCTTTGTTTCTGAACTGATGCAGCTTTATCGAAAATCGGGAATTTATATTATCCTTTTAAACCATGTTAAACCCATCTAATTCTTACCAAATTTTAGAAAAGATTTATGAAAGTAACAATTCCTTAATTTATCGAGGTTATCGTGTTACTGATCATCAACCTGTAATTCTCAAAATGTTAAAGGATGCCTATCCATCTCCTAAACGAGTGGCTTGGTTTAAACGAGAATATGAAGTTACCTATCAATTAAATTTACCCGGTGTTATTAAGGTTTATAGCTTTGAAACCATTAATAATAACCTAACGATTATCTTAGAAGATTTTGGTGGAGATTCTCTAACCTTATTAGGATTCGCTGGAAAATTAGAGTTACAAGATTTTCTGACATTAGCAATTTCAATTACGGAAATTTTAGGACAAATTCATGCTCATCATATTATTCATAAAGATATTAATCCCAGTAATATTGTTTTCAGTCGTGCCCAAAGAAAGGTTAAAATTATTGATTTTGGGATTTCAACGGTTCTTTCTCAAGAAAATCTAACCTTTCAAAACCCAGAAATTTTAGAGGGAACACTCTTTTATATTTCCCCCGAACAAACTGGACGGATGAACCGTTTAATTGATTATCGAACAGATTATTATTCTCTGGGTATTACCTTTTATAAATTATTAACCGGACAGTTACCCTTTGAGGGAAACGATGCTTTAGAATTAGTCCATTGTCATATTGCAAAAGAACCGCCTTCTCCTCAGTCAATTAAACCCACAATTCCCACCGCATTATCCAATATTATTTTGAAGTTAATGAAAAAAAATGCAGAGGAACGTTATCAATCTTCGTGGGGATTAAAAGCTGATTTAGAACACTGTTTATCTCAACTGCAAACCCAAGGAGAAATTACCCTTTTTCCCCTGGGACAACAAGACTTTTCTCAGCAATTAACCTTACCTCAAAAATTATATGGTCGAGAACGAGAAGTTGAAACCTTATTAACAACATTTCAGCGAGTTATTGGTAAAAATCAAAACTTTTCTTTAGATTTAAAAGCAGAAATTATTCTGATCACAGGTTCGGCAGGAACCGGAAAATCGGCTTTAGTTCGAGAAATTTATAAACCCATCACGACTCAACGGGGATATTTTATTTCAGGAAAGTTTGATCAATATCAATGTCATCTTCCTTACTTTGCCTTTTCCCAAGCCTTTAACGAATTTTGTCATCAGTTATTGAGTGAATCTGAACTAAGTTTATCTCAATGGCGAGAAACAATTTTAACGGCGGTGGGCAGCAATGGTAGGGTTTTAATTGATTTAATTCCGAATTTAGAATTAGTCATCGGTCAACAACCTCCTGTTGCCCAAGTTGGTTTCCAGGAAGCCGAAAATAGATTAAAAATTCTATTTAGGAAATTTGTAGAAACCATTTGTAAACCTCAACATCCGTTAGTCTTATTTTTAGATGATTTACAATGGTCTGACCGAGCTTCATTAAACTTTTTACAATTGCTTGTTTGTGAAGCCCATATTCAATATTTATTCATTATTGCAGCCTATCGAGAAAATGAAATTGATGAAACTCATCCTTTCAATCTTACCTTAAGAAAAATTCAAGCTGAACGGGGAGAAATTGACAGAATTCATCTCACAAATTTAAGTGAATTTGATATTAATCTCTTAATTTCAGAAACTTTAAACTGTGCTTTAGATAAAATCCAAAATTTGGGTAAATTAGTTTATGATAAAACCTATGGAAATGCTTTTTTTGTGCGAGAATTCTTTAAGAAAATTTATCAAGAAAACTTGTTAAAATTTGATCCAGTTCATCATCAATGGACATTTGAACTCGAAAGCATTCAAAAACAAACTAAAACTGATAATGTAGTTGAACTGATGGTCGATAAAATTTGCCATTTATCACCCTCAACCCAAACTTTATTAAAACTGGCATCTTGTATCGGTCATTCCTTTGATTTATGGACATTATCACGCATTGCTCAAAGTTCTCCCTATCAAACGTTAGCAAGTTTATGGAATGCGCTACAGGAAGATTTAGTTTTTCCGCTTAATTTTCATTATAAATTATTTTTAAATGAAGTCATTAATTTACAAGAAACGTTAGATATAGAATCGGATTTAACATTAGATGTAGCCTGCAATTTACAAGATCAATTTGCTCAAGAGGTTCAACTTCAGTTTCAACATGACCGCATTCAACAAGCTGCTTATTCTCTTTTCGATGAATTTCAACGACAAGAAACCCATTTAAAAATCGGGCGATTATTACGGTTAACTATTCCGGCTGAACATTTAGAAGAGCATCTTTTTAATATTGTTAATCACAATAATCAAGGTTTAAATTTAATTCTTGATTCTGAAGAAAGAATTCAGCTTGCTGAATTGAACTGGAAAGCTGGCCAAAAAGCTCAAGCTTCTGCGGCTTATCCTCTCGCTATCAGCTATTTTAATATCGGGTTAAATCTTTTACCTGAAAATAGTTGGGAAACCGATTATGATTTAACGTTTAATCTTTACCAATTTTTAGCTCAAGTTACTTATCTGAATACGGATTTTGAGACAGCACAACAGTATTTAGACAAACTTTTAGACCAAGCCAAAACAACCTTAGACACTGCGAAAACTCTCAAAATTCAGATTTTAATGAATATTGCTCAACATCACATGGATAAAGCCATTGAAACCGGATTACAAACCTTAAACTGTTTAGGAATTGAATGGTTAAATAGCCCTCCAGAGTTATACCCCATTGCCACGTTAGAACAATTGCCGTTGATGACCGATGAAAAGCATAAAATGGCTTTAGAAATTTTAATTACTTTATTTGCGCCTTGTATTGTTTCCAAACCGCAATTATTACCACAACTTGCCTTTACAATGGTGCATCTTTGCCAAGAATCGGGTCATTCTGACCGGGCTGCTTTTGCTTATAGTTTTTATGGAATGTTATTGTGTGGGTTTTTATCGAATCTTGACTCCGGTTATCAATTGGGTCAATTTGCTTTACGGCTTTTAAAACAATTTGAAGTTTCCGATGTTAATTGTAAAGTTCATGATTTATTTAATGTTTTTATTCGTCATTGGAAAGAACCAGCCCGCAATATGGTAGAAGCTCTCGAACAAAATATTCAAAGGGCTTTAGAAACGGGTAATACTGAATATGCTTGTTATTCCTCTCTCAACTATTGTGCTAATCTTTTTTTAGTCGGAGAACCCTTAGAATCAGTTCAACAAAAACAAAGCCCTTATATTCAGTTAATTCAACGATTTAAACAAGATTTTCCCCTTGATTTTGTAAAAATTTGGGGACAACTGGTTCAAAATTTATTAAATTTAAGTTCAAATCCAATAATATTAACCGGGGATTTATTTGACGAAATAGAATTAATTGCTCTTCAGGAAAAAAATAATTTAACGGCTCTTTATTGTTTCTATCTAGCTAAAACAATTCTTTATTATTTATTTAAACACTATTCGGCAGCCGTAGAAGCCTCTCAACAGGCTAAACGTTATTTACCTGCGGTTACGGGTGGTTTCCCCAGTGGACAGTTCCCCTTTTATGCTGCTTTAGCTTTATTAGGGCTTTATCCAACGGTGAATTCCCTGGAAAAAACTCAAATTTTATTAGAGGTTAAACAGTATCAACATCAATTAAAACAATGGGCTAATGATGCCCCTCTAAATTATCAGCATAAATATGATTTTATTTCAGCAGAAAAAGCTCGTGTTTTAGGAAAAAAATGGACAGCAATTCAAGAATATGAAAAAGCTCTTCAAGGAGCAACATCTCAAGGAGTTTTACAGGAAGAAGGGTTAATTTATGAACGAGCTAGTGAATTTTATCGGCAGCAAGGAATGGAAGAAATTGCTCAATTATATTTAACAAAAGCCCATTATGCTTATGTTCGTTGGCAAGCCGTCGCTAAAGTTAAGGATTTAGAGACAAAATATCCTAATTTAATTGTACAACGCGCTCGCATTATTGCTGAATCGAGTAGTAGCTTATCTCAAACCACAGGACAAACCAGTTCTTTAAATTTAGATTTAACCAGCATCTTGAAAGCATCCCAAGCGCTTTCTGAGGAAATTGTTTTAGAGAAATTATTAGATAAGTTAATGAAAATTGTTTTAGAAAATGCTGGAGCCGAACTAGGCTATCTAATTTTACCTGATAATTTTTTATCGGGAAAAAGTTATGAACAAACTTCTAAAATCAAATGGGTTATTGAAGCAACGGGCAGTTTAAAAAATAATCAAGTTAGTATTTTTCAATCTATTCCCATTGAATCCGATTCTAATTCATTAAATACAGAATATGTGCCTAAAACCTTAATTAATTATGTAATTCATAAACAAGAAAGTTTAGTTTTAGATCATGCGGTTGAAGCTGAAAATTTTAGGTATGATCCCTATATTATTCTGAATCAACCTAAATCAATTCTTATTACTCCCCTCCTTTACCAAGGGAAACTGAAAGGAATACTCTATTTAGAAAATAACTTAATTATGGGGGCGTTTACTTCCGAAAGATTGCACCTGTTAAATGGGTTATCAGCCCAAATCGCTATTTCTTTAGAAAATGCCAGTTTATACAATCATTTAGAACACAAAGTTCAGGAACGAACCCAAGAATTAGAACAGGAAATTAGAGAACGAAAAAAAGCCGAGGAAGCCGCCCAATCAGCGAACCAAGCCAAAAGCTTATTTTTGGCGAATATGAGTCATGAACTGAGAACTCCTCTGAATAGTATTTTAGGGTTTACTCAATTAATGAATCGCAGTCCCAATTTATCCCCCACAGATCGAGAAAATTTAGGAATTGTGAGCCGAAGCGGTGAACATTTATTAAGCTTAATTAACAATATATTAGATTTATCTAAAATAGAAGCAAATCGTCTAACAATCAATTTAAGTAATATTGATCTTTATCGTTTATTAGACGATTTAGAAGAAATGTTTCAACTCAAAGCGGATGATAAAAAGCTACAACTGATTTTTGAGCGTTCTGCGGATATTCCTCAATATATTCAAACCGATGCTCTCAAATTAAGGCAAGTCTTGATTAATTTACTCAATAATGCTTTAAAATTTACTCAAGAGGGGGGTGTTTCCGTTAGAGTCGGGCGGGTACAAAAAGTAAACACAGAAAATCAGTCTTGCTGTTTTCTGCGGTGGGAGGTTGAGGATACAGGCTGTGGGATTGCAAAGTCAGAATTACAACATTTATTCAAAGCCTTTGTACAAACTCAAAGCGGTCAACAATCTCAAGAAGGAACCGGTTTAGGATTATCCATTAGTCATCAGTTTATTCAATTAATGGGAGGAGAACTTACAGTTAGTAGTAAATTAGGAGAAGGTACACTTTTTCAGTTTGATATTCCAGTGAACATTGTCAATGCCAATGATATTCTAACATCCTCTCCTAGTCGCAAAATTATTGCCCTAGAACCCAATCAAAATCGTTATCGAATTTTGGTTGTGGATGATAAATGGAGTAATCGTCAATTGTTAATTCGACTTCTAAATCCCTTGGGATTTGAACTGCAAGAAGCCATTCAAGGTCAAGAAGCAATTGAAATTTGGGAGGCTTGGGAACCTCACTTAATTTGGATGGATATGCGAATGCCTGTGATGGATGGTTATGAAGCTACAAAACAGATTAAATTGACAACAAAAGGTCAGGCTACCGTCATTATTGCCTTAACCGCCAGTACCTTAGAAGAGGAACGAGCCGTTGCTTTATCCGCAGGCTGTGATGATTTTGTGCGAAAACCCTTTCGAGATCAAATCATTTTAGAAAAGCTTGCTCAACATCTGGGAGTACGTTATGTGTATGAACAAGATGTGGTATCAGCCCCGGCTTTTTCAGAAACTACCCTAACGGAACTGAAGCCAACAACTTTAGCTTCCCTATCGTTAGAATGGTTAACTCAACTTCATCAAGCTGCGAAAGCTGTCAATGCCAAGCAAATCTTGAAGTTAATTGACCAACTCCCCCCGAATCAAACCTTAATTATCAATGCTCTGCGAACTAAAATCAATCAATTTGCATTTGAAGAGATTGTAGAATTGACCGCACAAGCATTAACTAATCACTGATAACTGATCACTGGTAGAGACGTGCCATGGCACGTCTCTACTGATCACTGATAACTGATAAATAATCCCTGATGAATGACGCTCAACCCGATAACCCACTGGCTAATATTTTGATTGTGGATGATACCCCTGATAATTTATATCTGTTGTCAGCAATGTTAACAGAACAGGGGTATGATGTGCGCTGCGTAATTAATGGTTCCGCAGCTTTAATGGGGGCAATTGCTGACCCACCCGATTTAATTTTATTAGATATTCGTATGCCTCACATGAGTGGGTATGATGTTTGTAAGCAATTAAAAGCCTCAGAACGTACCCGTGATATTCCGGTGATTTTTTTAAGTGCTTTAAACGAAGTTTTTGATAAAATCCAAGCTTTTGAAGTCGGTGGTGTAGACTATATTACAAAACCTTTTGAAATTCGAGAAGTCTTAGCAAGAATTAAAAATCAACTCAATTTACAAGCCGCAAAATACCAAATTCAACAGTTAAATACAGAACTAGAACAACGGGTCAAAGAACGCACCAGGGAACTAGAACGAGCGAATTTACGATTGCTACACATGGCATCCCATGATGCCCTCACGGGGTTACCCAATCGAGTATTTTTTATGGAACGGTTAATGGCTGTTTTAGCTTATACTCACACCCATCCTGATTCTCAATTTGCGGTTTTATTTCTTGATTGTGATGACTTCAAAATGGTGAATGATTCTTTAGGTCATTTAGCTGGAGATCAATTGTTAAAAGCTGTAGCAAGGCGATTATTGGCTTGTATTCATCCCAATTATACCTTAGCTCGATTTGAAGGCGATGAATTTACGGTTTTGTTAGAACAAATTCAATCTGTTGATGAAGCCACCTTCTTAGCCCAAGCTATTCAACACGCTTTAAGTCAGCCTTTTTTACTGTATCAACACGAAGTTTTTATTAATACCAGTATTGGCATTGTTTTAGGAACAGTCGATTATCAACAGCCGGAACATTTACTCCGAGATGCAGATACAGCCATGTATCAAGCTAAAGCATTAGGAAAAGCCCGTTATGAAGTGTTTAATCGGGAAATGCACACCCGTGCCTTAACTCGTTTACAGTTAGAAAATGACCTGAGACGAGCCATTGAACGCCAGGAATTTATGGTTTTTTATCAACCCATTATCTGCTTATCCACCGGTCAAATTAGTAGTTTAGAAGCTTTAGTTCGTTGGAAACATCCTCAACGGGGATTAGTTCGACCTGATCATTTTATTCCGATTGCAGAAACAACAGGTTTAATTATTCCTTTGGGATTATGGGTTTTAGAACAATCTTGTCGTCAATTAAAGACTTGGCAAGAACAAGCCATAAAACGTCAAGAAGTTTTTGATATCAGCATCAGTGTTAATTTATCGGTTAAACAATTTTCTCAACCCGGTTTAATCGAATACATTGATCAAATTCTCGCTCGCGTCAATTTAGATAGTAAAAATTTAAAATTGGAAATCACTGAAAGTGCAATTATGGATAATCCCAAATTAGCATCGGAGCTATTTGAACAACTGAAATTGCGTAAAATTCAATTAAGTTTAGACGACTTTGGAACCGGATATTCTTCCTTAAGTTATTTACATCAATTTCCTTTAGATATTCTGAAAATAGATCGCTCTTTTATTAGCAATCTGGATTCCCTAGAAAAAAACTTAGAAGTTGTTCAAGCGATTCTAAATCTTGCCCATCATTTAGGTATGAGTGTTGTGGCTGAAGGGATTGAAACTGAGGAACAATTATCGTTACTTCGGCTTTTGGGTTGCGAATTGGGCCAAGGTTACTTATTCGCTCAACCCCTAGATGCAGAATCGACAGAATCCCTGCTTTTATCTCATCCCCAGTGGTAACACAAGGGGGAGTGAGGTTGTAGGAGGAAGAGTCGGGAGTGTTAATATTTCCTCACCCTCTCCCCTTCTCCCCAAACCCTACACTTCTCTTTTTGTTAAGGTAAACATTGCCAAGCTTGAGTGACGACTTCGCTTAACCACAGCCGTTGTTCCCAGTTGAGCAAACTATCATCCGCTAAAACCTCAGCTTTGAGATCCTCTAAAGATTGTTGACGAGAACGAGCAATTTTAACGACACCTGCGATCGCGGTTGCTACTAACTCATCAGTAACCGGTTGCTGTCGCAAGGCGATCATTTCTTGAGGGCTTGTCGGAATTGGATAGTTCATGGTATGAGGGGGGCGTTAAACATTAAACACAGGACATAGAGCACAGTTGAGGTCAGAAGTAGATTCTACGGGTTTGGCAGTGGTAATTAAAACAAAAATAACAAATTTGTGAACTACCTACACCGCCCTAGTCGGGTCGGTGTAGGCTTCCGAATTCACAGACCAATGCCCCTTACTTTTACAAGCAGGTGGTCTTACACAGCCTCCATCGGCAAAGACGAGGTTCCCTCCGCCTTCAGTTAATATTCTGATACCTTCATTCCTGATGTTGAGTGCCGCGTTTTCGTCACGGTCATGGTGAGTTTGGCAATTAGGGCAATCCCATTTTCTGATATCCAGAGATAATCCATCTAGGACATGACCACAACTCGAACAGGTTTTGGAGCTAGGGAAAAAGCGATCAATTTCTACAAGTTCACCGTTTCTTTGTTTCAACTTGTAATCAATAAAGTTGACAAATTTTCCCCAACCCACATCAGATATTGCTTTTGATAACTTCCGGTTCTTAACCATTCCCTTGACGTTGAGATTTTCAACGACAAGTACAGACGCGCCATGGCGCGTCTCTACGCTTTCGTTTACCAACTTTCTTGATAATTTATGCAAGAAATCTTGGCGGGAGTTGGTTATCTTTTCGTGAACCTTAGCTACAATTTTTCTAAACTTCTCTCTCGATTTACTACCTTTAGTTTTTCGGGAGAGTTTTTTCTGTTTCCGGGCTAGATTTTTCTGATGACGATATAAATGTTTGGGGTTAGCGTATTTAGTTGCATTTTCTCCATTATGAGTAATTGCGAAATCTTTTAACCCTAGATCAATCCCAATAATATTATCTCCCGACTGTTTAACGTCAGTTCCTTCCACTTCACATAAAATTGAAGCAAAATATTTATCAGTCGAAGTTTTGGAGATTGTTACTGTTTTAATCTTTCCCGTAACTTCTCGATGAAATATCGCTTTGATCTCACCAATTTTGGGAACTTTTAGGTATTCACCATTAACAGTAACACTTTGGGGATACTGAATTGATTGCTTGTGATGTTTGGATTTGAAATTAGGAAATTTAGCTCGTCCCTCAAAAAAGTTTTTGTAGGCTCTATCTAAGTTTATAGCTACACATTGAAGAACCGATGAGTAGCAATCCTCTTTGAGCCAAGGATATTCTTTTTTGAGTTGAGGAAGCATTCCTTTATAAACTGCTAATTTTAGACTTTTGCCCGTTTCTTGATAGTGCTGAATACAGGTATTTAAGGCAAAATTCCAGTACCATCTTGCACAGCCAAACGACTTAGCTAATGCTAATTCTTGTTCGGGTGTTGGGTACAGTCTAACCTTTGTTGCCTTCAGCACTTTGTATCACCTCCTTTTTTTATTATAACCAATTATTAAACATTCTAGTCCCTGACCGCAATTCATCCCACGCTGCAAATCACGGGTCAGACGTGGGGCACGAGTGCGGAAGAAGCTAAAAATTATAAACTTTTCGACAAAATTCTTAGCACAAATCTTAGATTAAGTTCTAGGAAACAGCGATTTACTGGGAACAGGGAACAGTCAGGAGTGAATGAGTTTGCTAGATTTAGAAGTGTCCTAGCCTTAATTCTAGGTCAAGTAGCCCTGGTTATATCGATTGTCATCCTTTAAAATATCTATAAAACTGTAAAAAAATTGACCCTATTACTCATTGCCCATTCCCTCCTTTATGTATTGAATTTGGCTTAACGATATGCCAATCCTAATCGCCCTGAGAGTTATTTTATTAAGAATTATTCGCCTTTTAGCCTCGATTATGATTGAAGCTTGGATTTTTAAGAAAAGCTTCAATTTATCCCCCAAAATGAGTGTACAATATGCGATGGTTCTTAACCTATTGGCAAATGCTTGTGAGTGGGTTGTGTTTTTAAATGCAGAAACTCTGTTACCCCCAGAAGCTCGAAAAGAATTAATTTATTATTTACTGATTGAAAAAATACAAGAAACTTCCCCTTCTATTTTTTTATTAACAACTTTTAATTTTACCTTAATCCTGTTTATTAAATGGATAGGATTTGAATCTTTAAAAGTAGCCTTGAGTGGGGATATATCTAAGATTACTCAGGCTTTTCAAGAAAATTCTGAAGGAAATATTAAAATGACTGAGAAATATCGAGATTTTAGAATTATATTAATTGCCCATGCTTTAAGTTATTCTTTGTTTTTGGGATTAGCTTTTACATTATTAGTTTTAGAGTAATTAAATTAACTCTACAGGGAACAAGGTTGTTATATATGAATAAATTTCTGAAGCCTTTAAATGTACTTAAACCGACTAAACCCTTAGAATGGAGAACTTTCCTCCTGATCAGTCTAACAATTTGGATCGCTTCTATTTTAGGAACAACGGATGAAGAGATTAGAAATCAATTAGCTGTTTTAAGTTGGTTAGCCCTGACAATTGCCATTGGGTTTAGAACCAGTCAACCTCCCTTTATTATTGGTAGAATTCCCTTAAGTCCTTGGATCATGGCAGCGTCACTGTGTTTAATGATTTATCAAAAAACAGAAGCAACCCAGCCTTATTTTGCCTTAAAAGCATGGCCATTAATCGCAGTTTGTTTAGTTTTTATTCTGGAATTTATTCGAGATAATTTTAAGATTCAGTCCCCTCCTCCTTTAGTTCGCTTTGGGTTTATGATTATTTTACTGATTCACATTAATATTTACTGCTGGATCGAATTTTCAGTTCGATTTCAGGACTGGTTAGAAAATGTTCCCGAAATTATTCCGAGGCAGGATATTTTTAAACCGGATTCTGCTAAAATTAATCAGGAGTTTCAATTTTCTTCTGTTCGGAAGCTTAATCCAGGATAAAAATTTACTCTTTTTCTATATCCTATTTTGGAGATCACCAATGAATTTAAAACGCATTCTAACCATTTCTAGTAACGTTTTTTTAGAAGTTGTACGCGATCGCATTCTTTATATTATTGGTGTTTTTGCTTTACTGTTAATGGCTTCTGTGCGTTTACTTCCTGAAGTATCCGCCGGGTTAGAAAATAAAATTATTCTTGATTTTGGCATTGCCATGATTAGTTTTCTCAGCTTACTAATTACGGTTTTCGTCAGTGCTAATCTGCTGAATAAAGAAATTGAAAAACGAACGGTTTATCTCTTAGTTTCTAAACCCGTTAGTCGGGCAGAATTGATCATCGGGAAACATTTGGGCATCTCAGCCTTTATTGCTATTTTAGTTCTGGCGATGACCCTGCTCTATTTTGGAATTCTCAGCTTTAATAAAATTTCCTATCCCTTTACCAGTTTGAGTATTACCGTTATCTTTTTGTGGCTTAAATTATCTTTAATTGCAGCCGTCGGGATTTTATTAGGAGTATTTACCAGTTCCCTACTAGCGAGTTTATTAACCTTTGGGGTTTATATGATGGGAAGTTTAAGCCGTGATTTATTGGCATTAGGGAAATTAAGTCAAAACCCTGCCTTAGAACAAATTATGAGCGGACTTTATATTATTTTACCTGATTTAGCCCGACTCGATTTAAAAAATCAGGCTGTTTATGGTTACTTACCCGCCTCCTCAGTATTAATTAGTAATACGGTTTATGCTATTCTTTATATGACGCTTTTGTTATCTCTGTCCATTGTTATTTTTTGGCGAAGAGAATTTTAGTTGTGTTGAAAACCTAGTGAAATATAAATCATGACAGTAACAGAAAAATTACAACAAATTCAAGCTTTATTTCAAGAGATGGAACAAGCCTTAATTGCCTATTCGGGAGGGGTAGATAGTACCTTAGTGGCTAAAATTGCTTATGATGTCTTAGGAGATCGCGCCCTCGCTGTCACCGCCGTTTCTCCCTCCTTATTACCGGAAGATTTAGAAGAAGCTCGCCTTCAAGCCAGGGAAATTGGGATTCAACATCAAGAAATTGAAACCCAAGAAATGCAAAATCCAAATTATACCTCAAACCCGATTAATCGTTGCTATTTTTGTAAAAGTGAACTCCACGATACCTTAAAACCCTTAGCGCAAAAATGGGGATATTCCTATATTGTTGATGGGGTAAATGCCGATGATTTAAAAGATTATCGCCCCGGAATTCAAGCCGCCAAAGAACGGGGGGTGAGATCCCCTTTAGCGGAAGTCGGTTTAACGAAACTGGAAGTCCGAGAAATTTCTAAATCTTTAGGGTTAATTACCTGGGATAAACCTGCCCAACCCTGCTTAAGTTCTCGCTTTCCCTATACAGAAGAAATTACTATTGCTAAATTACAACGGGTCGGAAAAGCCGAAGTTTATTTAAGAAAATTAGGCTGGAAAAATTTGCGTGTTCGTTCAGAAGTTGATACCGCCCGCATCGAATTACCCCCCGAACAAATTCAAGAATTTGTATTGAAAACAAACCTCCCCCAACTTGTTCAAGCTTTTCAAAGCTTTGGGTTTGTTTATGTTACTTTAGATTTAGAGGGGTATCGAAGCGGAAAACTCAATCAAGTTCTACCTTCGGAATTATTAGTTCCGTCCTCAACCTAAAACATTGCTATTATTTACCCTCAAAAAAATATCCCCACCATTAATGGTAGGGGGCGAGGACAGTCAAACGCTATTAAATTTTATTGTGCCAGACCTTTAGCAAACTGAGGTTTGGGGTTGTGACGATTTTGAGAGTGTCCATCCCCTATTCTGGGTAGAACTATTTGCGATCGCACTCTATCCAACTCACGTTAATTATTATTGATATGCAGAATGATTTCTGTCATCCCGATGGTTGGTTGGGTTATATTGGCGTGGATATCACCCCGGCTAGACAATCGATTGTCCCTTTAAATACCTTAATTCCGATGTTACGTTCGGTACAGGTTCCTATTATTGGGTTGAACTGGGGAAAAGGCTGATCAATTATTATTAAAAATACAGGTTAAACTCGTTTATAGGCTTTATGTATTAGGGTGACCAATGAAGATTTTGTGGAACTGATTCGGAGTGGTACTCCTGTAGAATTAGACCGGGGAGATTGAGCGTTCCCAGTCAAATGCGGATGACTGTAAAAGAGTTTTTAAGATTAGTTAAGCTTCGGTTACTAATGTCCCCAAAAAAAAGTAAATTATATTTAAAGGTTTATTGTGGAAGAATTCCTATAAATTGGTTAGGCTTGGGAGATTGAGGACATGATAGATACGATTGAGAAAAACTCCAGTACCCAAAAATATAGATTGAATCAATTTAAGCTCAGAGGTCAAATGCTGTTGGGTTATGCTGTTCCCGTATTGGTTTTTGCGGGTTCTACCTATGTTGTTTATACGAATGTCAATAAAGTATTTGAAGCATTTAACCAGGTTGAAAACGTTCAAAAAACGATTATTGAAGTTGATAGAATGGCCTTGGCAGGCAGCAATATGGTTGCCAATAATCGGGCTTTTCTTCTAGTTGAAAACGAACAATTTTTACAACTCTATCAAAAAAATTGGCAGATGTTTCAAGAAGCAAGCAAGAATTTGAATCAAATGATTAACCTTGCAGATCAAAAGCAACGATTTGACCAAATGCAAGAAATTGGAAGACAGTTTAATCAATATCAACAACAGATGGAAGTTTTAATTAAACAGGGGAAAAGAAAAGAAGCTATTGTTATTTTTAACACCGGCTTAGGTCAGAAGTTACTTTCGGATTTTTTGAAGCTTAATTATGAATTTAATGATGCCGAAACTCAAAGATTAGCTCAAGAGAATAATCAAGCTAGAAATATTCTGCAAAATGCAGTTAATTTATTAATTATAGGTTTAATTTTTTCAGCTTTTACTGCTTTAATTATTGCTTGGTTAATTTCTTCTTTAGTCAGTCGTAAAATAGGGCAAGCAATTAATGCGATTGATAAATCATCCGTAGAAATTAATATTGCTGTTGAACAACAGGAAAAAATTACTAGGAGTCAAGCCGTTTCTGTTAATCAAACCACCCGGACAATGGATGAATTGGGATTATCAGCTAAACAGGCGAGTGACCAAGCAGAAACTTCAACCCTAGGCGCTAAACAAGTTTTAAACTTAGCAGAAAATGGTAATCTATTAGTCGAACAAACTTTAGTTGAAATGAGCCAAACGAAAGATAAAGTCAGAGCCATTGCTGAACAAATATTACGTCTGAGTGAACAAACAAATCAAATCGGAAGTATTTCTCAAGTCGTCGGAGATTTAGCAAATCAAACGAATATGTTAGCCCTCAATGCTGCGGTAGAAGCGGTACGAGCCGGAGAATATGGAAAAGGGTTTTCAGTCGTCGCGTCTGAAATTCGCAAGTTAGCAGATGAAAGTCAAAAATCTGCCCATCAAATTAATGCTTTAGTAGCTGAAATTAAACAAACTAATAGTTTAACCAGTCGAGTGACAGATGCCGGAATTAAAAGTGTAGAAACCACCGTTGATTTAGCTCAAAAAACCGCTAATTCTTTTAGTAATATGTCAGGAGAAATCAATACTATTGTTCAGGGTTCTCAGCAAATTTCACTCAACGCTAAACAACAAGCTATGGCCATTCAACAAGTTGTAGAAGCCATGAATAACCTTAATAATAATGCTCAGAGTAGCAGTAATGGCATGACTCAAATTAAGTTAGGTATTCAAAAGCTCAATGATGCAGCATTTGATTTAAAAGATATTGTCCAGGAAACATCAGAAGCGGCTAAAAAAGAGCGTAAAATGAGAAGTTATATCCATTAAATTTCCTATTCTCTATTTACCCCCTATGAATATACTTCAAGAAACAGCCTCTCTCATCACCCGTGATAACATTCGACTCGATGCAGATATTTACCGACCCCAAACCGAAGAAAAATTACCCGTTTTATTAATGCGGCAACCCTACGGAAAAGCAATCGCATCGACCGTTGTTTATGCCCATCCCCAATGGTATGCTCAACAAGGGTATATTGTGGTGATTCAAGATGTTAGAGGGCGGGGAACTTCCGAAGGAGAATTTAAACTTTTTACCCCTGAAATAGAAGATGGGTTAGATACCATTAATTGGGTTGCTAATCTTCCCTATAGTAATGGTCAGGTGGGAATGTATGGCTTTTCCTATCAAGGAATGACCCAAATTTATGCCGCTTCAACTCGTCCCCAAGCCTTAAAAACCGTATGTCCGGCGATGATGAGTCATGATTTATATGCAGATTGGGCCTATGAAGGGGGAGCTTTCTGTTTATATGCTAACTTAGGATGGGCGATACAAATTTCAGCAGAAACAGCCCGATTAAAAGGGAACGAAACCGCTTATAATGCCCTTTATCAAGCTTCTCGAAATTTACCCTTTTTTGATGTCATTCCTAGCAATCCAGAGGTGTTAAAAATTCATGATCCAGATTCATTTTATCACGATTGGTTAGCTCATGATCAACCCGATGAATATTGGCAAAATCTATCGCCAAAATTAGAGAATTTAGATTTACCCATGCTGCATATTGGAGGCTGGTTTGATACCTATTTAAGAGGAACTCTTCATTTCTATCAAGAAATGGTAAATCGCAGTCAACACCCCCAACACTTAATTATCGGCCCTTGGGCTCATCTTCCCTGGGGTCGAAAAGTGGGGGGACTCAATTATGGCTTAACGGCATCAACCTTTATTGATACGCTACAAATTCAATGGTTTGATACCTTTTTAAAAGGCAAAGAAAATCCCATTTTTCATCAAAATCGGGTTTGTTTATTTGAAATGGGGAGTCAAAACTGGCGAGAATTTGAACACTGGCCGTCCTCTTCCTCCCTAGTCTATTATTTATCAACCAATGGACTCGCTAATTTACGAGAAGATGCCGGAATATTAACGCCTAATTGTCCTAAAAATCCTCAAGAAGATGTCTTTGTTCATGACCCTTGGCGTCCGGTTCCAGCGCTTGGAGGTCATGTTATGTATCCAACAGGTTCCTTTGACCGTTCTAATTTAGATTGTCGCAGCGATATTGTGACTTATACCTCTGAACCGTTGAGCCAAGATTTACATTTAACAGGAGATTTAACAGTAGAAATTTATTGTAGTGCAGATAAACCCAGTTTTGATTTATGTGCGGTTTTATCAGAAGTTAAACTGGATGGTAGTGTTTATAATTTTAGTCAAGGTTATCAAAAAATTAACCTCGATAACTCTACACAAAATCCCATTTTTAACCCAGAACACAATATTAATTTATATCAAATAAAACTGCAACCTACTTGTATTAAAATTCCGCAAGGGCATTGTTTACGTTTAAGTGTCAGTGCGGCTTGTTTTCCAGCTTATCCAGTTAACCCAGGAACAGCTAAACCTGTTAATCAAACTCGTTTAATCGATTATCAAATCATCACATTAACGATTTACTCTGGGGATAATTTTCCCTCCCGCTTAATTGTATCCACTTAATATAGCTTCCAGACAATTCAATTAGAATTGCTCAGTTTTTTCGCCTCATTCTGCGAAAATTGGGGAGTCAAATTGAGTCCCCAATTTGGGAAAATGAAATATAGCGCTACGCATAGGGAGTGTTTGACATTTTTAAACTCTGAAACCCTTTCAATTCTTACTGTTCCCTTGGGCATAGCGCTAGAGCCCTGCCCCAGCGTCATCCCTCAGCGTGAGTTCACAATATAATCAGAAGAAATCGGTTCTACTTTTTTCTGATAAACTAAGCCTTGGTAAATCATAGAAGCGACTTCACCATAGGTAGCCGATTGATTGGGATTGAGAGTATTTTTATCAGGATAATTAACAACTAATCCGGCTTCCGTTGCGGCGGCAACACCCTCAACTGCCCACTCAGGAATTTGATCCACATCTTTAAAGAGTTTAAGGGTTTGTTGAGGATTTTTAGACGGTTTTAACTCTAACCCACTGGCTAAAGCCACTAACACTTGAACGCGAGGAATTTCTTGTTTAGGTCGAAAGATATTTCCTGGATATCCCACTAAAAAACCCGATTGACTAACCTCTTTCAAAGCCGGTTTAGCCCAAAAGTTTTTAGGAACATCCTTAAATTGAATAGGGGATTGTTCAGGTTGTTGATTAAATGCCCTTTGTAATTGGGCGGCAAATTCTCCCCGTGTAATTTTTTCATCAGGTTGAAAGGGTTTTTGATCAGACCCGGTTGCCCAATTTTTACTCATAAAATAGGCAACAAATGGACTCGCCCAAGATTGGTCAGGAACAGTAGAAGAGGGGGTTTCCAGAGGAGGTGGAGTCGTTAAACACACTTTTCCCCCTTGAGATGGAGTCGGACAAAGGGTTTCCCTTGGGTTGAGGGTAGTGGTTTGGGGGGGAACTGGGGGAACTTGTGCTGGAGGCGAGGTGGCGATGGGTGTATCCGGTGTGGTTTGAGGAATTAACCCTAAAGCAACCCACCAAGGTTGATTCACGGTTGGCTGAGGTGTAGGGGAAGGTGTGGTAGGTTGGGGAGTTGGGGGAGGCAAAGGTGAAACCCCATCCGGGAGGGAGCGTTCTAGGATTTGGGAGAACGTCTGATCTGTTGTCGAGGTTTGGGTTTCTGGGGCGGTTTGGTTGGGGGTGGTCGTTAATTTCCGGTTAGGATGGCTTAAAACCCAAAATAAAATTGTACCCATCGTTGCTAACGCAACAATAATGGCAATAACCTCATCAAAGCGAGGATTAGATTGACGATTGGAGGGATCAGGAGGATAAGATTGTGACATAAGGATTAGTCCTGTTATAGATACATTTATTTGAGCATAAACGATTGATTTTTGACGATAGTGCGTAGCATGAGGGAACAGGGAACAGTCAGACGTGAATGATTTTCAGGTGTTGATCGGTTATTCAAAAAAGGTACTCCTGATAGGGATGAAGGAGTACCTTTAAAATCGCTATAAACCGAAGGGAATCTATGAGATAAAATTCACCTTATTTTTAATCCGATTCAGAATTAACTAATAACGCGCAATCCAGCCGCTTCTGGGTTATATCCTTCCATTTCCACAGGAATAGATTTCACGTTCCAGATTTGGTTACAATATTCACGGATGGTGCGATCGCTAGAGAATTTACCCATGCGAAGAGCATTCAGAATTGACATTCTTGTCCATTTTTGCGTATCTTGAAATGCCAAACTGACTTGTCGCTGACAATCAATATAAGCTTGATAATCCGCGAAAAGCATATATTCATCATGGTACATTAAGGAATCCACCAAAGGTTTAAATAATTCCTCATTGCCATGGGAAAAATAACCCGATGAAATCCGATCAATCACGCCTTTTAATTCAGCATTTCGATGATAGTAATCGCTGGGTTTATAGCCTTTAGATTTTAAGGCATAAACTTCTTCTGCGGTTAAGCCAAACAGGAAGAAATTTTCAAACCCGGCTTCTTCGCGGATTTCAATATTTGCCCCATCCAAAGTACCAATGGTTAAGGAACCATTCATGGCAAACTTCATGTTTCCGGTTCCAGAAGCTTCTTTTCCGGCTGTAGAAATTTGTTCGGATAAATCCGCCGCCGGATAGATGCGTTGACCTAAAGAGGCGTTAAAGTTTGCCAAAAACACCACTTTTAACCGTCCCCGGACATCGGGATCTTTATTGACCACTTCCCCAACGGCATTAATCAATTTAATGATTAATTTTGCCATGAAATAGCCCGGAGCCGCTTTACCCCCAAAGATAAAAGTTCGGGGATAAATATTAATATTGGGGTTCTGTTTGATGCGGTTGTACAGCGTAATAATGTGCAGCACATCCAAGTGTTGACGTTTATATTCATGAATCCGTTTCACTTGAATATCAAAGATGGAATGGGGATCAACTTCAACGCCATTAAATTTCCAGATGTAATCCGCTAACAGTTGTTTATTGTACAGTTTAATTTGACGCCACTGTTCGCAGAATTCAGGATCATCAATTTGGCTTTCTAATTGACGCAGTTGATCTAAATCTTTGAGCCAACCCTCCCCCAATTTAGAGCTATAAAACTGCGATAACGTGGGATTACTCAATAAAATCCAACGTCGAGGTGTCACCCCATTGGTTTTATTGAAAAACTTCTCTGGCCAGAGTTTATAAAAATCTCGCAGGGTATCTTTTTTCAACAAATCCGTATGCAGTGCCGCCACTCCATTAATCGCATGGCTACCAACACAGGCTAAATGAGCCATCCGCACAAATTTTTCTGGCCCTTCTTCAATTAAAGATAACCGTCCCAATAAGGTGTCATCATCGGGATACCAGCGATGGACATCTTCTAAGAAACGACGGTTAATTTCATAGATGATTTCCAAGTGACGGGGTAACAAATAGCCAAACAAACCCACTGACCATTTTTCTAAGGCTTCGGGTAACAAGGTATGGTTGGTATAGGCAAAGGTTTTTTGGGTGACTCGCCAAGCCGAATCCCAATCAATCCCATGTTCATCTAACAACACCCGCATTAACTCAGCAATGGCAATGGCCGGATGGGTATCATTGAGTTGAATGGCGGCGGTTTCATTCAGGTTATACAAACTGCTATTGTGGCGGAGATGACGTTTAACAATATCCCGCAACGAACAAGCCACAAAGAAATATTGCTGTTCTAAGCGCAATTGTTTCCCTTGGGGGGTGTTGTCATTGGGATAGAGGACTTTAGAGATGGTTTCCGATCGCATTTTATCAGCTACCGCCCCATCATAATTCCCGGCGTTGAAGGCTTCAAAGTTAAAGGCGTCACTGGCTTCTGCTTTCCACAACCGCAGAGGGTTAACGGTGTTGGTATCATACCCAGGAACCGGAGTATCATAGGGAATACCGATCACGGTTTTAGCCGGAATCCAGCGAATTCGTTCCCGTCCTTTCTCATCATGATAAATTTCGGTCTGACCGCCAAATTTCACCTCAACGGATTCTTCGGGACGGGGAATTTCCCAAGGGTTGCCAAATCGTAACCATTTATCGGGAATTTCCGCTTGCCAACCATCTTGCATGGTTTGGTGGAAAATCCCAAATTCATAGCGAATACCATAGCCAACGGCGGGAATTTCCAAGGTCGCCAGGGAGTCGAGGAAACAAGCCGCTAACCGTCCTAAACCGCCATTTCCTAAACCGGGGTCGGGTTCTTGTTCGAGGAGTTCATCTAAGTTGAGTCCCGATTCTTCCACCGCCTGACGGACGCGATCATAGAGGTGTAAGTTAATTAAACTGTTCCCTAAGTGTCGGCCCATGAGGAATTCGGCAGACAAATAGTAAACGATTTTGACGCTATGGTCTTCGTAGGTTTTGACCGTTTTCAACCAACGGCTTAACAACCGATCCCGCAAGGTATAAGCCAACGCCATATAAAAATCTTCCTTTGTGGCGATGGACTCGTACTTACCGAGTTCATAGAATAAATTATCGGCAAAAGCCCGTTTTAGGGTTTCCACACTCGTTCCAGTGCGATCGTCCTCAATTTGGATGGGACATTCATTAATCGGAATCAAGGATTGAGTCATTCAGTCTCCTAATCTAAGCATCAATTGACGTTAAAGGATCATCTGGGTAACAGGATACAGACTGGTTAAGGTTGTTTATGTTGTGTTAATGACTGTTGTTGGTCAACGATTCTGTATTCTGCACCGCAATCAAGCACCATTTCCTGATCTTTAAGTTTAACTTAATCTAAATACAGATTCTTCCACTCTTGTCAAGGGACTAACTCTGCGATTGATTTTGTTTAGGATTATAGCAATTCTTTTTAGGTGAACCGAGTATTGGCTTGTATTGTGTTCTATTTTATGTTACTCTGACTGAACCAATTATTAATTTCAACATTTTTTTAAGATTATTGATTTTTATGGTTAATTTTCCCAGACCGATTGTATTGGAAAAAATTTGGCACAATTCTTTTGATTTAAAACAACATTTACAAGAGTTTTTACACTTAGATTCCGAAACATTAGACAGTAAACTAGAAACAGGTAGTAAACAGTTAACTGAGTTAGGACACAAAGATTTTGATTGGGAAAATGCAACGAATTTTTACAAAGATAAAGTTAGTGAAAGTTATTTATTTGAATTAGGGTCATGGCATTTAGCGAGTCAGGATTATATTGGTAATACCCTGAGATTAGTTGCTGATCAAGCGAAAGGTCGTGTTTTAGATTTTGGAGGTGGCATTGGAACTCATGCCATCAGTGCAGCTTTTTGCCCTGATGTTGATCATGTCGTTTATTGTGATATTAATCCGGTTAATACCAAATTTGTTCAATACAGAGCCGAACAATTGAATCTTTCTGAAAAAATTAAGTTCTGCACGGATGTTTCTCCAGACGAAAAATTTGATACCATTATGACTTTTGATGTAGTTGAACATTTAGTTGATCCACAATCGCAATTATTAAAATTTTATAATCATTTAACGGATGAGGGTCGCTTAATTATTAATTGGTACTTTTTTAAAGGCTTTAATAATGAATTTCCTTTTCATCATGATGATGTTGAAATAATTGATTCCTTTTTTCAAACGTTACAATCTCATTTTTTAGAAGTTTTTCATCCCTATTTAATAACAGCCCGATGTTATCGTAAATGGGATAAAAATTAGACATTTTTTAGCTTCTCTGGATTGTATAATGGGAGAGGCGTACCTCCCCCCAATGATCTTAACTCCGTTTGACTGGCGATCGCTACTTTTTGACGCTTTTCTACAATTTTAGTATGTCCTGATCATTCAGTAATTTTGGAAAATTGGCAAGATCAATCAGATAAACTGCTTTTCTTTTTAAAGCTTAATGCTATTCCTAATGTACCCATGATTAATAAACTCAAAGAAGTTGAAGGTTCAGGCGCTTTAACCATTGTTTTACTGTTTTGATAGGTAATTAAGGTTAGACTTTGACTTTGACTAAACTCACGAGAATATAATCCCGATAACAAAATATTAGCAGAAACTTGATTATCTTGAACATTTGTTGTTGTCAACGGTGACAATTGAAAACCCTGACTATTCCCTATTGATAAATTCAGGTTATTAGAAGAATTGAGGGAGCTATTGAAACTAAAAAAATCTAACAGATTATCCGTTAAATCATCAAATAAATAAAAAGCGATATAATTCTCTGCTTGAGCCGATTCTTGTGAGGACGAACTTGGGAAAACCTCAAAATTTAAAAAGGAGGAAAATTTAAAGGAAAATTCTTGGTTTTCAGTAATTTTCAACTGATAACCTATAGCGACTGCTTGACTGTACGCTAAACCCAGATATTCTTGACCTTCTCCCTGAGCTTTCGCTTGAGAACTATTTTGGGCTAACGTTAAACAATTGTCAGGTTCCAAACAAACATTAAAATTTGCATTAGCATTCCCTTCGGCTAATGTAATTCCTCGAACAGCTAATGCTAGGGTTTGAGCATCTGTAAAGGTGGAAGTGTTTGTAGGAACTTGGTTAAAATCAAAAATTAAAGTGTTTGTTTCAGCCTTCGCTAAGGTACCCGCAAAAACTGGAGAAACACTACTTAATAAAGCAATAACGGGAGTGGCAACTAGGAATAATTTCAGAGTTGTTTTGGGTGTAATATTCATGTTAAATCCTCTTGGTAAAATTTTAAATTAAAGTTAATCACGGGATCAATCCCGATAATCGATAGATTTAATCTAGTCTGTAGAGGAGGAAAATTAACAGGGTTTTATTTAAAGATTTTAGTTTTTTTTGTAAAGATATCATATTAGGGAGTAAATTACCCATTCCCCATTCCCTCTTAACAATTATGGCTGTGATCACAGAACTGAGAATTAATCATAAGCGCCTACACCATCGAATTGATGAATTAGCTAAGATTGGTCAACAACCGTCAGGAAGTATTCGCCGTTTGGCGTTTACCCCGGAAGATTTGCAGGCTCGTGAAGTTGTCAAACAATGGATGTTAGAAGCGGGAATGACCGTGAGAACCGATGCGGCGGGAAATCTCATCGGTGGTTATCCGGGTCAAAATCAGATGGCTCCCGCTTTAGCAACGGGCTCTCACCTCGATACTGTGCCAACGGGAGGACGCTATGATGGAGTTTTAGGGGTATTAGCTGGCATCGAAGTAGCACAAACCTTGAAGGAGAATCATCTAAAACTGCATCATCCTTTAGAAGTCATTGTGTTTACCGATGAAGAAAGTACGATGATTGGGTGTCAGGCGATGGCGGGAACGGTGTTACTGGATAACCCAGAGCGTTATTGTTCTAAAACCGGAGAGTCGATTCAATCTAGTTTAAAACGGCTAGGGGGAAATTGGGAACAGTTAGCCACCGCACGACGTTCACGGGAAGATATGGCAGCATTTTTAGAACTGCACGTTGAACAGGGAGCGATTTTAGAACGCAATGGGGTTTCAATTGGAATTGTTCAAGGCGTGGTGGGAATGGAACGCCAAAAAATCACCATTATTGGACAAGCTAACCACGCCGGAACAACACCGATGGAAATGCGACAGGATGCGTTAGTCGCAGCAGCAGAATTAATTTTAGCAGTGCAAGAAATTGCGTTAAAAATGCCTTCTCAACCTGTTGCAACGGTGGGATATCTTCATGTATTCCCGAATGCGGTTAATATTATACCCGGACAAGTTGAATTATCCGTTGATATGCGGGATTTATCCCCGGATTGTTTACAGGAAATGTTAGAAAAATTAGATCATAAAATTATAGCGATCGCTAATTCAACTCATACCCAAATTTCAATTATACCGTTACTGAGTGTTAAACCCACTTTAGCAGCACAGGAAATTCAAAACACCATTGAATCCGTTTGTCAACAGTTAGAATTAAGTTATTTATCACTTCCTAGTCGTGCTGGACATGATGCGTTAGAAATTGGCAGAATTACCAAGATGGGGATGATTTTTGTTCCTTCCCAAGCCGGAGTTAGTCATTCTGAAGCAGAATATACTTCTCCTGAACATTGTAGCCAAGGGGCAAATGTATTGTTACAAACTTTATTATTAATCGATCAAACCTATAGCAATCCTATTTAATTTGTGAAAAATTACCGTAGGCGTTGGGTTTCCCAACCCAAAACCCTAGAGGGTTTGGCAACCAAACCCCTACAATAAAATATTACGACCGATATGATGGGCGGTAATTTGTACAGTAGAATTGTTGATTCAATTAATCATTATGAGCGTGTTCAAACTCATAAATATAGAATAAACGACTGAATTTTTTTAAGTAATATCCAGCCGTTGCCAAGGCGATCGCACATCCCAATAAAAGCCAAAAACCCATCGGAGGAATTGCAGTTAATTCATGAACCGTTCGGGCATCAACCATCACAGCTAATCCAAAACAAAGGATAGCAGCAATATAGGAAAATACCGTTAATCGGTTAATATTTTTTAGGGCATTTTGACAGACTTGACAATGTTGAGTGTGAGTTGACCAAACATCAAATAACTGTTGTTTATTTAACTCAGGAAGGGGAAGATGGGGGTTACATTCTTCAGACCAAGGAATGCCACCGCCTGCGCGTTTTTCGAGCCATTGACGGAAGGTAATTACCATTTTATCCTGGGGATTGGGTGTATAAACTTCCTCTAACCAGCGTTTATTTTTGCGTTTGGCTAATATTTTTTCTTGATAGTGTAAAAACACTAAATCTTGGTGCATAAATAAGGGAGCTAAAACATGATTTAACCAAATGGGCATTGGTAGGGCAAAAAACCCTATCCCGCCCGGTGTTTTACCTTGCTTACTTTTAATTAAAATCTGTCGCGCAAAAGTCCGACACCACCCTGGACGAGTGGGAGTGGCGTATAACGCCAAGATCATTTTTCCCCCATCTACATTAGTCGAGTAAATTTTCTGATGACAGGGGGGTTGAAAATCATGAACCGCTTCTACAATATGGGGTTGAGTCGGTATAATTTTAAAGGCAAATCCCTCTTGAGTCGATATTTTTCGCAGGGAAATCATGTCATAATATTTAGCATCTTTGTAGCGACTGCCAATAATTCCATGATGGGAAACCGGAACATGAGCGGGGTCAGAAATATTCTCCATAAAGAAATCCCAACCGTAGGGAATATCCCGAAAACTCCAAGGTAACTTAACAATTTGATCTGAATTTTCTTCTAATTCAGGAATCAGACGAGGGGATTTTAACTGGCTTTCCTGTTGAGCTTCGGAACCGGATTCTCCCCAAACCCATAATAAACCTTGGCGTTCTTGGGTGGGATAAACCACAGCGCAGGATTTCGGGTTAGAACAATGTTTCGCTTCGGTTTCGCTATCTTGAGATTGGGGAATGCTAACACAATTTCCCTCACCATCGAACCGCCAAGCATGATAAGCGCACAGAAGTGTGCCATCGGACTCAACTCGACCTTCAGACAAGGGGACGAGGCGATGGGGACAAGCATCCGCAAAACAGCGCCATTGACCCGAACCATCCCGCCATAAAACCAGATCCTTTCCTAATAATTGCACAGGATGGGGACGAGTGGGGTCAATGAATTCCACCGCAGCGACGGGATACCATTGTTTTGTCCATTGAAATTGTTCAGTTTCGGTTTGGGGATGTTCGATGAATGTGGGGTTTAGGTTTTGTTGTAGGGAAGTCATAAATTTTCTGCCTGTTGAACCGAAATAGTTTAACTACTAATATAGACATTATTCTGAAAACTCAAAACCAATGGAAAGCCGTCAAACCTTAAATTTTCCTGTGATGGGATGTGGAACTTGGGCCTGGGGAAATCGCCTATTATGGGGTTATGATCCCAGTATGGATGAACAGTTACAACAAGTTTTTAACTTGTGTGTGAGTCAGGGGGTAACGTTATTTGATACGGGAGATTCCTATGGGACGGGTAAATTAAACGGACGTAGTGAATTGTTGTTAGGGCAGTTTTCCCAAGAGTATCAAGGTGTTAATCAAGACCGCATTTGTATTGCTACAAAATTAGCTCCCTATCCTTGGCGATTAACTCGTAAATCGATGATTAAAGCCTGTGAAAATTCAGCCAAACGGTTAGGAAAAAATGTGGATTTAGTTCAAATGCACTGGTCTACGGCTAATTATGCTCCTTGGCAAGAGTGGAATTTATTAGAAGGTTTAGGGGATTTATATGAACAGGGATTCGTTAAGGGAGTGGGATTATCCAATTATGGGCCGAAACGGTTAAAAAAAGTGTATCAAAAATTAGCAGACCGAGGAATTCCAATTTCAACTCTACAGGTACAATATTCGTTATTATCAACCTATCCTGTTAGGGAATTAGGGTTAAAAGAGGTTTGTGATGAATTAGGAATCCAATTAATTGCTTATAGTCCGTTAGGGTTAGGATTATTAACGGGGAAATTCTCAGAAAATAGTCCGTTACCCAAAGGAATTCGCGGGGGATTATTTAAAAAATTATTACCCGGAATTCAACCGATTTTAGGGTGTTTGAAAGAGATTGCTGAATTTAGGTCTAAAACTTTAACCCAAGTTGCTTTAAATTGGTGTATTTGTAAAGGTACAATTCCCATTCCGGGTGCTAAAAATTTAGAACAAGCTAAAGATAATTTAGGGGCGTTAGGATGGTTTTTAGACTCAGGAGAAGTAGCAGGGTTAGATAATGCTGTGATGCGTTCTAATCAACAAATGGTGCAGAATATTTTCCAGACTTCTTGATTTTTATCATTCAATATCATTAATAAAATCTAATCGTTCTTCCTCATTCATTTTATCCCAATCTTTCCCCCTTTTCCAAGCTAAAAGTCGCCCCTGTTCTTCTCCATTTTTTGTAAACTGATCGAGGGAACCCCAACGAGACTCAATTAAAAATCCGACTAATTCCGCTTGACAAGAAGAAGGAAGTTGCTTGACTAAATCTAGGACTTGCTCATAAGTTAAAGTTAAGGTTGATGTTGACAATGGTTTTGCCTCCAGTATATAAATCTACTATCAATAATGATTGTAGCTTTTATTTTTAATAATTGATATAATCAACATGATTAAACTTAGGGTAGATTGAAGCTGAAGCATCTCAAATATAATTACTCATAACCTGTTTCCTCTCGTCGTTCTTGAATGAACTCATCAACTAAATGACGTTCAGGGTACTTAGATTTTAAAATCCCTCGTAATTTTCCTTGTGGGCGTTGGGTTTCGGCTTTTTTTGCAAGTTCTAGCAATACGATCCGTTTTTGTTCCAGTGGCAATTGTTGGATCAAATCAATAATTTGTTCTGTTGTTAGAGTTAAGGTTGGCATAAGGATTATTCTAAAAGGTTAAATCAAGATAGCGAATATTAGAAGAATATAGTATTTCTTAGTATAACATAAATATTATCTAACAGACCAATCCTCTAAAGCCATCTGGATTATACTATCTACTGAGGTAAAATCAGAAGCATCAACTGGTCTTAGCTTTTGACGAGATTTCATATATTTTCGATAATTGATATAGTAATCTTGGAAACTCTTATAAACCTCATTAATTTCTGTTGTTCTTAAAGGATAACAAGGATTATCTCTATAACAAGCAGTATATAAATCTTCAAGTTTTTCAACATTTATATAATCATCAGTATATATCCTAATAGTAGTTACTATTTTAATATTTTTGTATAGTCTTGGAAAAAGAGTAGGAAAATAAACATATATTTTCAGATCTTTTTCTTCTGGATCATACACAAAAGATACGCAAGTTTTATCAGTTAATAACTCACCCTTTTTATTGAATTTCGCAAAAATATTTCTTTTGTAGAATAATTATATTGAGTCTCTAAACTCAGATCAGGACTATAGGATAGAATTTTTTGAAGGATTAATAAAATCCTTTCTCTAATTTCGGGTTTGTCTAACAAATATCCCTGAATAAAGGAAGGTAAAGACTCAAATAATGAATCTTCTATGATTTCAATTGGAATTTTTGATAAAATTCTATTATCAAGTTTTTTTAGAAGCAAAAAATATTCTCCATTGTCGTATTGTTTGACTTCATGAATTAATAATAAGCAATCAGGAATCATCTTTTGAGCATAATCAATAGTTGAACTATTAAAATGTGAAGCGATCGCAATTAAAAGAAAATTTTTACTAAAATCTACTCGTTTAAAATTAGGATCTTGATGAGATTCTTTTTGGAAAAAATCTTGATATCTTAATAGTTGATTTATACTGGCTTTTCCTTCTCCTTTTTTAAGCTCTAAGATTGCGAGTCTACCTTCAGGGTTAACTCCTAATATATCAGAACGATTTTGTTTATTAATAAAATATTGTCTTTTAACGGGTTCTAAATTAAGTAATGGTTGGAGGTGTAACCAGATAAATTCTTCGAGTAAGGCTTCAGACTTAAACAAAAGTTTTCCCTTGAATGACCTTAACATAATTTTGAGAATAACCTCATAAAGTATTAAGCTAACAATCAACCTTGGTTTAGAACTCCTCCACCATCCACTCTGACGATCTCCCGCCTAAATCTAGGGGAATACTAACGGCTTTTCCTAAACGGGGTTTTTCACGGGTATTGAGAATATAATGTTTCACCTGTTCAGTAGTTCCCCAACTATTCAAATAATCGGCGATCGCATTCAAATGGGCAATATATTCAGCTTCACTGAGGGGAAAAGACATTTGTTCTAAATATTTCCACATAATTTGTAGGAAGATTTTACCCCGTGTCCGTCGTAATTGTAGATCGTAGGACACGCCCCATTTATCTAATAAAAGTTGACGTAGATCTTCACCTGTCATGGTTAGATTTCCCCCCTAAGATTAACTGCCAATTCCTAACCCTCTAGCTAACCCTGGTGTCAGGGGAAATAGGGTTGCAATCATTAAAAATAAAACCAATAATCCCAAGGCTGCGCGAGTATCATCGGGCTCGGTTAATTCATTTAAACTGGGGCGTTCTAAATTCCGTTGTAAAATCAAAATTACTAAAGCCCAATACAGCGCTAAAGGATTGGCTAAAGATGCGATCGCTAATACAATAAAGGTCGCTAAGGTTGAACGTCCGGCAATTTTTCGACCATAAATCGCCTGCATAATTCGTCCCCCATCCAATTGTCCCGCAGGCATTAAATTTAAGGCAGTAATCACTAATCCAAACCACCCAATTAACGCCAAAGGATGAATATCTACGGTGGTTTGATGCAATTGTGAACCTAAAATTGCCCGTGATAAAGTTCCGACCAAAACTGATCCTTGAAAAAATTCCGTTGGAACTTTAAATAAACTCCCTGGATGAGATAGAAATAACCCACTAATTAACATTAATAAAGATAATCCCCCTCCGGCGGCTGGCCCTGCAAAAGCGACATCAAATAAAACCGTTCTATTGGGTAAAACCGATTCAAAACGGTTGAAGGCGCCAAAGGTTCCGATTTGAATCGTCGGAATAAAAAACGGCCAGCTAAATTTAATATTATGACGTTTGGCTATGACTTGATGGGCAATTTCATGGAGCATTAAAATGGTGATAATCCCGATGGCAATCGGTAAAAGTTCAGGATAGCGATTAATATTTTCAGAAAAATCGAATCCTAATAATAAACCAGCCGCTTCAAAAATAGTACCAACCGTAATTACCCCTAAAATAAGTGCTAAAATTTTTTGAGTGATTGAAGTAGTTGCAGGCTCATTGGTGCGGGGAAGAACAATCACAACGGGTTTACCATCAGGATTATCCACTAAAAATAACCGTAAGCGATCGCCAATTCGTTGTTGTAATTTTGTAGATAATTGTTGATAAGCCGTTTCAGGATCACTGCGAAGATTTCCTTTAAAAATTGCCCCATCTTGATAGGGAATGGTTTCTGTGGCAAAAAACGTATCAACGCCAAAAATCCCTTGAATAATTTTGAGATCGTCTGGAGATAAAGGAACAGGTTGCAAAGGAGAAATCGGGTCAGAAACAGGGGTGACAGAATCTGAGGGCGGGTGCTGGGTCGCTTCCGATGAAGTTGAACTGTCCACAGCATCGGGTTTGGGTTCAGGGGGAGACACTGCATCTTGATTGGCGATTTCTCGAAGTTTTCGGCCAATCATTATATATAACCCTGTGGAGGCTACAAATAAGAATAAGATACTAACCACATTCAGGTAGATTCCTAGGGCTGCCAAGGTGAAAAATAGCAACCAAGGGGACATTAACGCGACGGATTGCAACCAGGATAATAAACCTAGTTTTCCGTAAGGTCTAGCGCGATAATACCCCCAACCTAGGATGCCAAGGACAACAAAAAGAACTAGAACAGTGGTGTTATCAGATGCAGTAAACATTATTGACCTTAATTTTAAGCTTTGGGAGAGAATCTACATACATAAAAGCATAATAGCAATCGGCTCTTTAGCGGTTGGGATGTCCTAACTCCTGGCTATTCTCCGGTCAAGTCGTGCGGAACAGGAGTCCTCTGACTCGATTTAGATCGAATTTAAGGGGTTAGGACTCTTGGGCTGGGGGTTGGAATCCTCTAGGGGGATGAAGTCAGGATTGGCGGCTAAAATGGCTTTGGCTTCGGCCATATCTCGACGGGTGGCTTCCCGCAATTGTTCGCGCAGGGCGGGCATAGCAGCTAAAGCCCTTGTCCAGTCGGGAATTTGAGCAGCGGCTGGATTTTGAAAAAATTCTTCCCCAGCTTCAGCGATGACTTGTTGAAAGATATCAACCGTTGCCTCTTCTTGATGACGATCGTAATGTAAATTATTAAATCGAGCATCAACAAAATATTGACGGGTAAAATCTTGAGCTTCTCGTGTAAATTTAATTCGTAGGGTGTGAATTTGTTCGCGGGTAACAACGACTCGTTCGGTTTCGATTAAGGTTCGCAAAATTGACCGCAGAACATCGGAACACATTTTGCGTAATCCTTCTTGGGAAGAGTTGCCAATGACTTGATGTTTATGATCAAAATTTCCGAGGTCAATTTGAGCAATTCTTTGGGGGGCAAGATTGCGATAGACTTCTGCTAATAACCCGATTTCTAAACCCCAATTACTCGGAATTCGAGTATTGAGGGCAATATCATTTGTTAGGGCAAATTCACCGGATAGAGGATAACGATAGGCACTTAAATAACGTAAATAATTATTATAACCATATAAATCCATTAAGGCGACCAGTAATGGCGTTACAAATAGACGCATAACGCGACCATGAAAGCCTCTGGGTTCTCCGCCTAAACGGGCATAATAGGCTTTATTGAATGAAATTCCCAGTTCTTTTTCCAGGAGGGGAAATAATAGTTTCAGGGGATAGGATTTATCATAAGTAATAATATCCGCATCATGAAGGGCGATCGCTTCTGCTTGTAAAGATACCACCCCTAAACCAATCCACACCGCCCGACCTTTGCCTTTGAAACTCATCAGGTCTAAGCCTTTTTCCCGCAATTTTTCTAATAATTGATTAACTCTAGGGCTATTTTCCCAAATCACTAAAGTCGGTTGGGGTAAGACACTAAAAAAGTGAACGGCTTTTGTGTATTGTTCAAGGCTTTTAGCATATAAACAAACCACAACAGTATTGACAAACTGGCAGGTTGTCAGACAATCTCGAATTCGAGTTAAAGCAGGACGTTCTAATTCTTCATATAAAGCCGGAATCAATACAGCCGTGGGGAAAGTTTCACACAGTTGAGTGAGTCGGGCTTCCAATAAATCAAGATCACAACCAAAGTCGTGAATCGTGGTAATTAATTCTTGCTTATAATCCATTATAGTCACCCAACTCCCAAGGCGGCAAGCCAATGATAAATTCCATCCTAACACTGAACGGCAAAGACGGATACAAATTTTTACAACATAGTCTCAGGAAAGCCTCACCTAGGATCAAGTGCTAGATAAATCAGCAGTGGGTTTTAAGGCTGTTCAGGGTTTAAATTTAGTCTTTAAAAAAAACTTGATTTGTGTCATACTAAAGTTAGTTTTAAAATTAATAATAGTCGGCTAAAATCCGCATCTATTATCAGGGATAAGAGGTTGAGATTCAGTCAACCCTTAAAACTCTGTTTGAGCGACCCAAACAATGGGGAGGTTCGTTGAACACTAAGGAGATAGTATCTTAATAGTTAGAAAACAGCATTCTTGAATTTAATGTGATGATTTATGTCCGGGTTTTGACTTTTAATATTCAATCGGGTATGCTTTTGTATCAGACTATACTATAAACTCAGTAAACCGCCAGAGCGATTAACCTAATCTTATATTATGCAACAGGAAGAAGCAAGTATCCTCAATCAGGATTTTGTGGCACTAGAAGAAGAATTTATTAATACTCCGGGTAGAATACAACCTCATGGTCTTTTGTTAACGTTACAAGAGCCTGATTTAAAAATTTTACAAGTCAGCAGAAATGCTTTAAGGCTGTTTGGGATTTCTGTGTCTGCTTTTCTAAATCGACCCTTGAGCCATTTTTTAAACAAACTCCAATTTTTTCAAATCCAAGACTGTTTAATTAGCAACAATTTTCAATATTATAACCCGATTCATCTGATTTTTCATATTAAAAATAAAAAAATTATCTGTGATGGAATTCTCCATCGATATCAGGATAATGTGATTTTAGAATTAGAGCTAAATCAGGATGAAAATGTTACCTTTATCAATTTTTATCATCTAGTTAGATCCTCTGTTTGTAAGATTCAAAGTGCCACAAATTTTCAAGATTTAAGTTTATTTTTGTCTCAGGAAATTCGCAAAATTAGCGGATTTGATCGGGTTATGGTCTATCAATTTGATCAAGAAAAAAATGGAGTTGTGATTGCTGAAGATAAACAGGAAGATTTAGAAAGTTTGTTAGGGCTTCATTATCCTCACCTAGATATTCCTGAATTTGCGAGAGATCTTTATCAGCGAAATTGGCTGCGATTATTAGTTGATATTAATCATCAACCCGTTGATATTGTACCTCCGATTCATCCCCTAACCCAAAAACCCTTAGATTTAAGTTTTTCGGTGCTGCGTTCTGTTTCTCCCTGTCATTTAGAATATCTTAGAAATATGGGAGTTCAAGCAACCCTTTGTATTTCTTTAATTAAAAAAGAAAGCCTTTGGGGTTTAATTGCTTGTCATCATTATTCTCCTCGTTATGTCTCTTATACCATCCGCAAAGCTTGTGAATTTCTCGGACAAGTTATGGCGGTAGAATTACCCTATAAAGAAATTAGTGAAGATTACCTCTATTACCGTGAAAAACTCAAATTAGTTAGTAAAAATTTACTCAATGCCCCGGCTTTAGAAACTTCCTTTATCCAAAGTTTAGCACAAGACCAAACCAATTTACTGAATTTAGTTAAAGCTCAAGGGGCTATGATTCGGTTTGGAGAAGATGTCATGTTAGTTGGTCAAACCCCTCCTTTAGGAGAAGTTCAAAAACTCATTGACTGGTTATCTCAATATTGCCATCAAGAAATATTTTATACGGATTGTTTGCCAAAATTGTATCCCCAAGCCGAATCTTATAAAGATTTAGTCAGTGGAATTATGGCTATTTCTTTATCTCCCAATCAAAGTGAATATCATTTAATTTGGTTTAGGCCAGAAGTAATTCAAACGGTGAACTGGGCTGGAAATCCCCAAGACTCTATTGAAATTGAACAACAAGGATTGCGTCGATTAACCCCACGCCAATCCTTTGAACTCTGGAAAGAAACCGTTAAATTAAAATCCTTACCTTGGAAACCTATTGAAATTGAAACAGCCCAAGAATTAAGAAATTCTTTAATGTTAGCCGCCTTAGAATCCAGTGAACATCAGTTAAGACAAAGCAAAGAATTAGCCCAAGTCACGTTACAATCCATTGGTGATGCCGTGATTACCACTAATAGCCAAGGACAGATTGAATCCCTCAATCCTGTGGCTGAAGAATTAACAGGTTGGTCAGTTTTAGAAGCCAAAGGTTTACCCTTAAAGGATGTGTTCAAAATTCTGGATGTAAAAACTCATCTCTTTAGTGAAAATCCCGTTGAAAAAGTTTTAAAAGAAGGGTGTATTTTTGATTTTTCAGATAATGTTATTTTAAGGGCAAAGGATGGGAAAGAACGGGCAATTGATAATTCTGCGGCTCCTATCCGTAGCCGAGATGGTGCGATTATTGGTGCTGTTTTAGTGTTTCGAGATGTCACCCAAGAACGAGAACTTGCGAATCGATTATCTTGGCAAGCTTGTCATGATTCCTTAACCGGATTAATAAATCGCAGTGAATTTGAAAAACAGGTGACAAAAACGTTAAAATTAGTCCGCGAATCTCCCCATCATCATGCCATTTGTTATTTAGATTTAGACCAATTTAAAATTGTCAATGATACCTGTGGACATCTAGCCGGGGATGAACTTCTACGACAATTAAGTTGTTTGTTACAAAATCAAGTCACAGAACGAGATACCTTAGCCCGTTTAGGAGGAGATGAATTTGGTTTATTGTTAAATTACTATTCCTTAGATGAAGCCCAAAAAAAAGCAGTAGATTTGTGTAATGTAGTTCGAGATTTTCGCTTTGCTTGGGACGAAAAAGTTTTTTCCATTGGAGTCAGTATTGGATTAGTACCAATCACTGATAAAACTCATGATTTAGCAACGGTTTTGAGTGCAGCAGATGCGGCTTGTTATGCGGCAAAAAATCAAGGTCGTAACCGGGTTCACCTCTATCACGCCGATGACCAAGAGTTGATTCAACAACGTCGTGAAATTCGCTGGGCGGCCCGAATTCCTCAAGCCCTAGAAGAAAATCGCTTCTGTTTATATTATCAACCGATTATGGACATTAATCCCGCGACAAAACCCCATAAACATGGTGAAGTTTTACTGCGGTTACGAGACACTTCCGGTCAATTAATTTCACCGATGGCATTTATTCCAGCAGCAGAACGATATGATTTAATGAAAAGCATTGACCGTTGGGTTATTCGCACTGTTTTTCAACATTTAGAACAGCATTATCTCTCTATCTCTCTCCCCGAAAATCTAGCAGAGATTCAAGAATTTTATGCAATTAACTTGTCCGGGGCTAGTTTGAATGATGATGAATTTATTGAGTTTCTCCATGAACAGTTTGCACAATATAAAGTTCCTCCCCAAGTTATTTGCTTTGAAATTACAGAAACCCTTGCTATTGCTAACCTCAAAAAAGCAGTACAACTGATACAATCTTTTAAAAGATTAGGGTGTTCTTTTGCTCTGGATGACTTTGGTAGTGGAATGTCTTCTTTTTCTTATCTAAAAACCCTGCCCATTGATTATTTAAAAATTGATGGGGGTTTTGTTAAAGATATTTTAACTGACCCCGTTGCTCGTGAAATTGTTGAGGCTATTCATCGTATTGGTCATGTGATGAAGATTAAAACCATTGCCGAATTTGTAGAAAACGATGCTATTTTAACAGAACTCAAAAAAATTGGCATTAACTATGCTCAAGGCTATGGAATTGGCAAACCTCAACCCTTTATTCTTCCGGTTATTAAAAGCGGAGGCGAGACAAACCTGAATAAACATTAAATCGTTGACCGCGTAAAAATCCAATCAGAGTAAGATTAAACGCCTGGGCTAAACTCACCGCTAAACTACTGGGTGCAGAAACCGCACAAATGATGGGAATTTTTGCCATCAAACACTTTTGAATAATTTCAAAGCTGGTGCGTCCACTCACCATCACCATTCTCTGATTTAGAGGTAATTCATCGGCTAAAAAAGCTGACCCAATTAACTTATCTAAAGCATTATGACGTCCGACATCTTCGCGTAATTTTAATAAATTCCCCTCTGGATTAAATAATGCCGCAGCGTGTAACCCCCCGGTTTTATGAAACACACTCTGCGCTTTGTTTAATTGTTCAGGTAAATTATAGATAATATTAGCCGTAACCTGCCAATCTTCTGTTAAAATCGGACAACCTTTTTGCTCTAAAGATTCAATACTTGCTTTCCCACAAACTCCGCAGGAACTATTTGTAAAAAAATGACGTTCTAAGGATTTAAAATCAAGGTTTAATTCCGGTTTTAGGGTGACATTAATAATATTTTGTCGTTGTTCTCCATCAATATTAGGGTCAACGCAATAACTCATTTTGACAATATCAGATTTATTTCTTATTATTCCTTCACTATACAAAAATCCAGCGACTAATTCAAAATCAGCCCCAGGGGTTCGCATCGTCACTGCCAGGGTTTTGTTGGTCGGAGATAAGCGAATTTCTAAGGGTTCTTCCGTTGCCAATTCATCAAGACGAGAGCTTTCTTTCCCCTCAGAAACCACCCAAATTTTTGCTTTCGTTTTACTATTACCTGTATTCATAATTCCTAACTTAAAAACCCGCTTCTTTTTCCTTATATTGTAACTTTAGACCCAGGTTTAACCCTAGAAACCTGGTTTCTAAATTACCTATCTCTGTAGAAGTTGTGAAACAGTCCTGTAGGGGTTGGGTCATCCAACCCAGGTGCCTAGAGGGTTTGAAAACCAAACCCCTACAATAAAATATTACAACCTCAGTGCGAATTTCAACATCATATTTTTTCCAGTTTAACAATCGCATTATAATCAGGAACGCCTTCAGAAGAGCGTTTATCTTTATCCAGCAAAACGTTTCCTTCCGGCCAATGAACTTGTAAATTTTTAGGAGTCATAGGGGCAAGATAAATCCGTCCTTGATAATCTCCATACTCATTGATTAACCTGACTTTATCTCCCTGATTTAAACCCAACTGTTCTGCATCAATAGGGTTGATTAATATGGCTTCTCGCATCGCCCCGGTAATAGCATCTTTGCTTTCCTGTACCATACTATTAAACTGTTTTCCCCGTCTTGTAGCGACGAAGAAATGCCCCTCTGGTAAGGTTTCAAGGGTTGGGGATAAGGAACAAAAATGAGCCTTTCCATCAACTGTGGGAAACTGCCAACCAAAACATAAATGTGCTCCCCCATATTGAAATTGATCTCCCGCTTCTTTTAAATGTTGAATCCCCGCATATTGAGGGATAACTTGAGCGATTTCTTGACGGATTTCGGCTGTTGTTTCAAAGGTTAATTGTTGGGTTAATTCAGGACGAAATCGCCGCGCTAACTCCATAAAAACTTGCCATTCTGGACGCGCTTCTCCTATCCTTGGCCCCGGAATTTCAGGGCTAAAAATTACCCGTCTTTCTGTTGTGGTTTCTGTCACTCCGCCGGGTACTTCATAACGGGTTGTAGCAGGTAATATTAATACCGTTTCTCCCGGTTCTATTAACATTTGATGAGAACAAATAATATCCGCATGAACCCGCAAGGAAACCGTTTTTAAAGCGGTTTCTACAAAGTCCGGGTCGGGCATCACTTCCAAAAAATTCCCCCCAACGGAAAATAGAACATCAAGGTTATTTTCTGAAGCCGCTTGAATCATTTCTGCGGTCATTAAACCGGGTGTTTCAGGAACATCAAACCCCCATAAATTTGAAAGTTCTGCTGCATTTGCAGGGTTAATTTTTCGCCCTCCAGGGAATACCGTTGCATAACATCCCATTTCCGCCCCCCCTTGCACCCCAGAATGTCCGCGAATGGGCATTAAACCACAACCTTCTCGTCCGACAAATCCCTTAGTTAAGGCTAAATTAATAATCGCTTTCACATTATCTTCCCCACATTCATGTTGAGTAATGCCCATACTCCACACAAATACCGCTTTTTCTGCTTCGTGAACCATTTGAGCAAACCGATACATTTCCTCACGATTTGTACCCGAAACTTGCTCTAACAATTCCCAAGATTGTTGATCTAAATTAACTTTTAAAGTATCGAAATCTGTGGTATAATGATTAATAAAATTATTGTCAACCCAATTCTGTTCAATTAAATGTTTAATCACCCCATTAATAAACGCTAAATCCCCATTTAGATTAACTAAAAAGAAATCCTCAGCAAATTTAGTTCCAAATAAAGCACTTTCAGGAATTGACGGAACCCAATATCGTTCCATTCCCGGTTCTCGATAAGTATTAATCACAACAATGCGAGTTCCGGCTTTTTTTGCCCAGTGTAAATATTTAACCGTAACAGGTTGATTATTGGCAACATTTGACCCGAAAAAGACTAATAAATCCGTTCCTATCCAATCTTTATAGGAACAAGTCGTTGCTCCGACTCCTAACGTTGATTTTAAAGCCCCGGTACTGGGAGAATGGCAAATTCTCGCCGCATTATCAATATTATTACTTCCTATCGCCCTTACTGCTTTTTGAGTTGCATAATAGGTTTCATTCACCGTCCCTCGACTGGTAATATAAAACCCTAATTTCTGTGGAGAAGTGGCTTTAATTTTTGTCGCGATTAAATCTAATGCTTCATCCCAACTAATGCGTCGAAACCCTTTATCTCCTTTATCCCGTCTCATCGGATAAGGAACTCGCCCTAATTCTCGTAATTCCGCACTACTTTTTTGTTTTAATTCCGCTACATTTTCTAATACTTTAGGGTCAAATGCAGCCATCGTATTTAACCGCAATAACCGCAGACGAACATTACACAAATGTAACCCGTCTAACGTCCAATCTTTCATCCCGGTAGTTCCCAAGGAACAGCCATCACAAACCCCATTATTTAAGATATCCCAAGTATAGGAAAATTGATCTTTATTCACCCAAGCCGCGCGAAACACTTCCCAATAATTATTCGGATATTGTTCTCCTAAACCAAAAGGTTTCCAACTCGCCCAATATTCCGGGTTCCATAATTTGTTGGGTTTTCGCAACATTCCTTTATTCCTCAATTGCGATGGGTCTGATTAATTTTACCCTAAAAAGGGTGAGGTTATGATATTAATATTTTAACAGGTTTATAAGGGCGAGGTCACCTCGCCCCTACCCTGGAAATTGCGTTCTAGGTATTAATCACTTTAGTTGATACTGAAACCTCAAAATACCTCCCCGACAATAAATTTTAAAGGTCTCGTGAAGCTTGATTCACTTTTTCTTTAATATTCTCAACAGAATGTTGAAATTGAGCTTCAGCTTGCTTGGCTCTTCCTTCGGCTTTATCTTGAGGATCACCCGTAATTTCACCGATGGCTTCTTGTGCTTTTCCTTCTATATTTTTAGCCGTTGCGTCCATTCTTTCTTTCATACTCATTTTAGCCTTCCTTATTTTTAAACAAAGTTTAATTTTGATACTTAGAATTATAAAAAATTTAAAACCCTTTACCTTCTATCCCAAGATAGAAAACAGGGAACAGAACCATAAAAATAAGGAGTTATACTCAATCGGTTTAACTATCTAGGTGCTTTACGCCAACCCTTTTTGAGTGCCTCTGACTCTGTACAAAACCACTTTTCTCCTTTTGCTCGATCAATAACGACTGATTTATAATCTTTCATCCCCGGAATATGATATAATTTATTGCCTCCACTATAGGATATATTGCCTTTAATTTTACATCGGGGTTTGATAATAGATTGAATTATAGGAGGAGATTGACTCGGAATACCTTCTATAATAAAAAGAAAAATTATAGCGACAATCACATACTTGAAAATATTTATTAATATGCTCTTTTTGATGCGTTTATTCGAGTTTAATTCCCATAGATATTGATCATCTTGAATAAAAGCTTTACTCGCTCTTACTTTTCCATTTGCTTCAGTTTTCTGCTCATAGACAATTATATCTCCGACTTTTGGGCGACGACTTGCACCCTTCAATACACTAATATGCAAAAAAACATCTTTACTCCCCTTATCGGGTTTAATAAAGCCAAAACCTTGATCATTTTTCCAGATCGTCAGTTGCCCTTTTTTCATAACAAATTTTATATTTAAGTTTCATTCATTATCATTCCTAAATCTTAATTATTCTTGAGCATTGGCATTTCTCAACTGTTGAACAACAGATTTATAACCCTGAAATTCAGCTAACATTAAAGCGGTGTATCCGCCTTGATTTTTGTCATTAATATTAGCCCCAAACTCAATTAATAATTTAACCGTTTCTTCATAACCCCGTGAAGCTGCCCACATCAATGCAGTCGAATCCGAATCATCCTTGATATTAACATCTGCGCCTCGATTTAAAAGTACCTTAACAATACTAATATCTCCCCGAATTGCTGCTTTCATTAAAGCTGTTTTTCCCTGAGCTTCACAACTATTAATATCAGCCCCAGACTCTAATAAAATCTCAATTAATTCAATATTTCCGCCTTGAATTGCAGTTGTTAATAGGGTTTCTCCAAATATTTTTTGATTTAAAATATTAGGCAAATTTTCAGTATTTGCTTTTTTAACTAATAATTTAAATATCTCAGGATAACCTTGTAATATTGACACCATCAGGGGAGTATCACCCAAACGATTTTTGACATCAACCCTAGCTCCGTGATTAAGTAATAATTCCACGATTTCTATATGACCTTCAACTACTGCTAAATTTAAGGCAGTTTCTCCATCCTGATCGCTTGCATGAACCTCTGCACCTGACTCTAATAATAATTCTGCGATCGCTAAATGACCCGCAGCAGCAGCAGCCATTAACGCTGTTCCCCCATCATTATTGCTGCGATTAATATCAGCATTTGCCGCCAATAATATTCTAACTAACTCAATATTTCCCCCATCCACTGCTAACATTAAAGGGGTTTCTCCATCTCGGTTACAAACATTCACATCCACCCCAGCCGCTAATAACATTTGTACCCCTTGAATGGCTTGCTGTTGTGTCGCTTGCAAAAGCACTAAACCCACATTTGGATCAGAATTTCCCGCTTTCAGCAAAGCCTCAATAATTGATAAATGTCCCTTAGACAACGCTAATTTTAAAGCTGTATCTCGATCTTGATCTTCAAGGGTGACATCCGCTCCCGCCACTAATAATAAATCAACCATTTCTGTATCACCCTTCAACGCCGCCGCCATTAACGCCGTACTTCCATCTTCATTTTTAGCATTAATATTCGCCCCCCGTTCAATTAATAAACGAGCCACATCTAATTGATGATGAGCCGCCGCCAACATTAAGGCTGTTATTCCATAACGTTTACTGGCATAATTAACATCAGCCCCTTTATCGAGTAAGACACGAACAATTTCCGTATATCCCTTCGTTGTCGCCAACATGAGGACGCTAATGCCCTCTTTATCCTTAACATTAGGATTCACACCCCTATAGAGTAAAGCACGGGTGTTAATCATATTCCCCGTTTTAACGGCATGAATCAATTGGCTGTTTTGTTTAGTTGCGCCCATGTTGGGTTGTGGAACAGGCATCTTGCCTGTTAAGTGTGTTAAATAGGGTATCAGCGTCTAACAATTGTGTTCAAACAATTTACCTGAATCTTCGCAGGCAGATTCAAAAAGATCAAGTGATCCACAAGGGTGACTGATGACGCTTAACTGGTGTATGCTAAGTTTTATTAAGTTTGATTGCTTCCTCAGAGAACACTATGGATTTGACCCTTGCAGCATCGATTAAGCCTTGGCTGAATTTCTTTCATCCCCTCCTGATGTGGATTTTATTAGGATTATCCGTTTATGCGATGTATTTGGGTGTCCAAATTCGTCGCACCCGTGAAGCCCAAGGCGACACCAAAAAAGAATTAATTAAAGGAAAATTTAATCTTAAACATCACCAAATCGGTTCCCTGCTGTTGGCTTTGATGGTTTTGGGAACAATTGGCGGGATGGGTGTCACTTATATTAACAACGGTAAACTCTTCGTTGGCCCCCACCTCTTAGCAGGACTGGGAATGACCGGAATGATAGCCATTTCTGCGTCTTTAACCCCTTATATGCAAAAAGGAGCAGATTGGGCTAGAGTCAGCCACATTGCTCTCAATACCTTAATTCTAGGACTCTTTGCTTGGCAAGCTGTCACTGGAATGGAAATTGTGCAGAAAATTATTAGCAATCTGTAAGAGTTCACGGTTAACTGTTAACAGTTAACCGTTTTTTCGAGTTAAATTTTAGCTGGATTAAGCCTTGAGAATATCCTAAATTGTCCCCTTTCCTAATTCAATTCATCGATATTCCCAGAATTAACCCGATAACCGTAAAAATTAATTTGATAATCCGTAATTTTGACTCCGGTTTGTTGTTCAACTAAGGTTAATAATTCCGGGGGTAATTCGATATGGACATCTAAAATCTGATCCGTATCCAAACAATTGACATGGGAATGGGAATCACTAATATGTCCATATAAACGACCATCAGAGCGTTCCACACACTCAATAATATTTTCACGGGATAAAGCCTCTAAATTTTGATAAACCGATGTATGACCAATGGCTTTCCCCTGTTGATTTAATCGATCATAAATCTCCCGTGCTGATAAATGTTCTTGAGCTTGCCAAAGCAACTCTAAAATTAAACGCCTCTGACGACTCAGCCGCATTCCTCTAGCTTGACAAGAATTTATGGCATCTTCTAAAGAACGAATCGGTTTCACTACTCTCGCCTCAGTTTATTTATCGAATTTCAATAGTTTTGAGATAACAGATTAAACGCTCACACTATGCTTCCATTGTATCTTAGGGATTTTAACGAACTTCCGTTATCCTCGTCCCATCTAAAATTAATCTAAAATCGACTGCAATCTAAGGTTGACATTGAATGGCAATTACAATAACGCTAAATTCTGAGCAAGTAAATCATTTAGATTTGTCCCCTGTTCAAACCGTCATTGAACCCCTCCTCAAAAATACCGCGATTAGCCCTTATGAACAGCAAATCAGCTTCGTGATCGACTATTCTCGTGACCCAGAAGACCCCAGAGAAATTTCAGAAGTTCCTGAAGTCCGATTATGGTTCATTCGCCTAGATACTCGTTATCCTTGGCTACCCTTTTTTCTGGACTGGAAATCCGGTGAACTCGCCCGTTATGTGGCGATGCTCGTTCCCCATCAATTCCATCGTACCGAAGGTATCCAATATAACCCCGAAGCCCTGGAAATCTTTTTAATGCAAAAAATCTTTATCCTCAACGACTGGCTCACCCAACACCACCTCCCCCCCAAATCCCGCCTCATGGCAATGGCCCAAATGCTCGGCTACGACCTCGATGATTCCTTCTTTGAATATATCGTTAACCCTTAACCCTTAACCCTCCCCCTCTCCCC